>CAYQJY010000090.1:0-4071 GCA_964418005.1 uncultured Candidatus Peribacteria bacterium | reverse complement strand
CCGGTCGCGCTGCACCTCCGACAAATAGCCCGCGAGTGCGTTCGCAATGACGGCCAATGATGCGACAGCAGGAGAGCCTTGCACGAAGTCTTTTTTGCTCTCTCGGCCGCACCTTCTGTACTGATGTTCGACTTACAACTTACTGACGATCTTCGATTTTCGTCTTCCTTTTAATGAAAAGAACGATTGACCCCCTCTCACTGTGCAGAGGCGAGATGTCGTGTTTCTCAAACCGTTTGTTCCATCGAGTCAGAAGCGTGGTGATGGAATCGTCGATCTGCGCGAAGACCGGTCGGTCCTGCGGCGTCCTGTAAGCCGTGAGGTGTTCGTAGGATGCACGCCGCGGGATTTCCGTCGATTCAGTCAGCATTCTCCAGACGAGCCATTCCTGCGTGTCCTTCTTCAATCTGCAGAGAAGCTCCGTTCCGTAGAATAATTCACCGGCGCCAGGGCGATAGCGGATCCGATCCGCCAGAATCCGTGTCTCCATGAACCGTACAAATTCTTCCGCGTTCTTTCCGTACTGCTCAAGATCCCGCAGCATCGTGTGGATGTACCGGTATTGCCTCACAAGCTCCTCGAATGCGACGTATGAGCCCTGATCGATAATAGCGGGAAGGGTGGCAAGATGTGACTGAGCCCAATCAGTGACCTGCCCCCATCTGCTCTGTAATTGCGGCTTCCATCGTAAATTCCAAATGGAACGGTCGGTATTCAAACCGAAGAACGGGGTGGAAAAATCCGTCGGCAGGCCGGCCGACCGCACGTCGCCTTCCTCTCCGATGAACACGAAGCCTCGATTTCCCGGATCTACGAGAAATCTTTCGTTGAATCTGTAATGCTGATAATCCGGCCAGTGCGTCGACAGCTGCAGTGCCTCCTCCGCTTCGCTGATGCACCTGCGGAGGTTATTGATCGTCCAATCGGCCGCCTGGGAGTAATAACCTCCCTCATAAAAATCGTCGAGCACGCGCTCGAGCAGCGCGTTCAACTCGCTGTAAAAGTTCCACAGGTTCACGCGCAGTGTTTTGTCGCAATCAGCGAATTCATTGAAGCGATCCATAACAGCGGGAAGCCAGTGGCAGTATACGGCAAACATTGTAGAATCACCGCATGCCGGATCCGAGTACCCGTCAACCGAACAACGATGTCTTCGTGCTGGGCGCCGGCTTCTCGAAAGCGGCGCATGCAGGCATGCCCCTGATGACGGACCTGAATCAGATCATCAGCGAGACATACGCGGCCGATGGGCTGTTCGCTGCGGATCGACTTCATCCCTTCGTGCAAAACGGCAATTTCGAAGTGTTGCTGAGCTATCTCGGGAGCGATGCGCCATGGAAAAATCCGTCGGAATCCTGGGGCGACAAGGCGCTATTCCACAGAATAGCCGAGACGATCGCCGACGAAATCATGTCGCGAGAAACCGCCGGCATCACGCCGTCTTCCATTCCCCACTGGCTGCAGAAGCTCGTCATCTACTTCGACTGGTATCTGACGACGGTAATCACCTTCAACTACGACACGATCGTCGAACGTTCCGCATGGTTACCGAAGGTATTTGACGGCGAAAAGCGCAGCTACGCGCGCAGCATCCAATCGGCCCATCTGTATCCGCCGATCATGCAGGACATCCGAGTCTCCAATCCCCGCGCGCGCCTCGGTGATCCGCAGGGCAGGCAAACATTCCGCTTGATAAAGCTCCACGGCTCGATCAACTGGTTCTACTCGGGCACCGACGTCTTTCCCGGAGAGCAGGTTTACTTCGCTGAAACACAAAAGAACAATCCTCGTGACGATTACCAGATCATCGAGCCCTACGTTCAAACGAAGCAGCGGCTCATCATTCCTCCGGTCAGCGAGAAATCCGCTTTTTATTCGAATTTTCTCGTCCGCGCGCTCTGGAAAGGCGCGCGCGATGCCCTCACGAAGGCCCGTCGCGTCTTTTTCATCGGCTATTCCCTTCCGGAGACGGACTTAACGACGAGGCAATTGCTCTTGAGCTCCGTGCCAGGCGATGCGGAGATCTTCATCGTGAGCGAAGGGGACCGGAATGATCCGAAGAAAAAAGCGCTGGTAGAGCTTTACCGTAAAGCTATGCCGCAAGTGGCGCGCGGAAACGTCAAAGACGATTACATCCGCGAGGAATGCCTGCGACATCTGGCATGGGATCTGCTCGGTACGGATCCGCATGCCTACAACCAGTACGCGATGCCGATTCGTGACGAAGAATTGGCGCGATTGTGGCAGGAGCGTTGAAAAACACGAACCGTTCTCCCTGCAGGAGGGTGTCTGGTTTTCGTCCGTTTTTCGTCCGGGTTTGGTGTATGGTTTGCGTCCGATTTGCGTCCGTTTCGAGTGTGTGGTTTTCGTCCGTTTTTCGTGTGGTTCGATAATCGGAGAATTGCCCCCTCTACGAGCGCACACGTTGCGTTGAGCGCGTCGTTTCCAGCCTGCAGGCGCATACCCTTGTAGTTGCAGCAATGACGCGGGACAGGCGCCTTTCTACGCGTCACCGTCGAAGACGGCTTCACCGTGCGATGGAACTGCAGGATCGTGAAACAAAACCACCATATGGCCCCTGTAGCAACGGTCAGGGGCGTAGGAGCATCACAACGACGAAGATCGCGTATGCGCCGAGCGCGGCCCCGACGATCAGGTGCTTCTGCTTTTCCCGGCCCGCAACTTGTAGATGAGCACGGTCCCAGCGATGAGGAGGATCACGAGGGGGAGCGCGAGAATGAATTCCCGGTAGAGCAGGAAGTACGAGACGACGAGCCCGACGATCGCCGGCTGGACGATCTTGCTCCGTTCCCGGTGCGTGAGCCGGTGGAATGTCCGTCCTGCGTCATCCGGTTTCTCCTCAGCCTCTCGCACGCCCTGGAAGCCGCACGCCGCGCAGCTGTAGCGCATCGTGGAATTGCGCCAGAGGTGGTAGAGCAGGCCGGGGATGACGAACGTCAGCCAGAGCACGAGCTCGATAGCGAGATTCCCGCCGACCGTAAGCTTCGCCTTCCCCGTTTGTTTGCAGTTCGGGCAATGGACCACGGGGGCGGTCCCGAGGATGGAGTCGAGAGGTCCCGGCTTGATCGGCTTGTGGTTCGGCACGTGTTCCTGCGTCAGGTATTCGCCGCAGTGCTTGCACTTCTTTGCCTCGATGCGGATTTCCTCTGCGCAGAAGGGGCACGGTTTGTTCGTGGGAGCATGCATAATCGGGCGTTATAGCAACTACGTGCTTTATAGCACATTACGCAGCGAGTATCCGAGCGATAGCGTAAGGAGTCAATCCCTTACGCAATGCCAGAAGAATTTCCCGACATCATGGGCATGGGCGATGTAGCCCGATATCTGCGCGTCTCGCGACAGCACGTCGACCGCCTCGTCGCGGCCGGCAAACTCCGCTTCAAGAAGACATCTACCGGCAAGGTTTTCCTCCGGAGTGATGTGGTCGCATTCCAGCAGGAGCGGATCCGCCGGAGAAAGCTGCCGAAGAAGCGGCCGTCACGATTGCGCTGAACAGAGCATCGCTATCAGGGTTATATCGACCAAGCCTTTACAGCTAAAGCTGCCAATTCCTTCTGTCTCTGGCTGATTTCACCGGGGCCCCATGATGAGTATTGTGTCGCCACATTAGCAGTGAGCGAATATTCAGATTGTTTGAAGATTGGCTTCTTTGCATTGAAATCATCATTACCCGCCTTTGTGTTTAGCTTCTTCTTCAGGAGAACCATGTTCCCCATTCTCTTGGTAAATGCTTTTGCAGTGTCAGCATCAATGTGTTTCCAAGCTGTTGATGGGTTTTGTGGGAGAATGTGCTCCAAGTTCACCGATTCAACATCTGGATTGGGAATGAGTTCAGGATCTGGATCGCCCTTTGCCTGTCTCTCCAGGACTCGCAAATAATACCGAGCAAGATTTGCTTTCGGCACACGTACTGTCGCAAAAGCTTCTTCAAATTCAGAATCACTCGGCACAATGCCGACCATTGCAGTCGAAAGATCCTGCGTATTTTTGATTTTTCCATTTCTGATTTCGATGGCTCTTTGTGAGTAATGTTTTTCCAAGGTACCACCA
>CAYQJY010000089.1:0-4128 GCA_964418005.1 uncultured Candidatus Peribacteria bacterium | reverse complement strand
ATAAGGATAAAGAAGACCTCGTGAATTTTTCAGAAGATTGAACTTGCCATACTGCCCTTTGAACTCAGGTAGTGCCGCCGGCTTTTCAGCAACTTTCGGCAGAGGTTCCATTTGGTCGAAGCGAATAATTTGAGGCACACGATCGCGGGGGTTTCCGCCAAGACGAATAACCTTCATGGTGCGAACGCCCACCGGAGCGTTTGGCTTTGGTGTGAACGTAATGCCGGAACGCAACCCACGATAGTCCCAATAGAATTGCTTTGTATCTGCGTCAATCCAACGAATACGATCGCTTGTATCTGTTACGATACGACGCTTCCAATCGACATAGGGTGAAATCGCATCAAGCCCTTGTGGACCATCTTTGCTCAAGAAACCTGTTGCGCGAACAACTTTCCCATCAGAGAGGGTGATTTCAACATCGTACGGGGAAAATCCATCATCGACTTCGTACGACGTGCGGCCCGGCGCAAGCCGCTCTTCTCTCGAGGAAGGAAGAGTCTCCGCCTTCATCCAGCCGCCATCCTCTTGCTGGCCGTTCCTATTCTTGTATGAATAGTAGAAAACGCCGTCCGACGTCGCCTGTATTTCCCATGCGTACGTGTATTCACCATTCACCTTTTCAGAGCGGCACGTGAGACTGCCAACGGGCGTTGCCCACTTTCCTCCCGCACCCGGGGTCGCGGTATAGGTAATATCCTTGCCATCGAAAGTGAGTGTTAGAGCCGATACTGCATTATTTTCTACTGTCACGAGGCTCCCATCTCTCGACCAGTACGTTTCATTGAGTCGTATCGCAGTCTTTGACCCCGCAAACGCAGTGTTGGTGTAATCACTGAAATCCGATGTGGAAGGTGCCTTGTCGCGGCTCGTACCAAAGAACTCCGAGCGACGGTTCAACACCCCGTTGATATGGCTCTTTAAAAGTGAAAGCGTCTGCTTGTAGTACGGGAAAACATCAGCATCCGGATACGGCCCAAACCAGCCGTCAGGGATCTGTGAGATGTGACCGCGCACCGTATTGTCCTGGTCGAACTCCGGATATTGGCTAAGCAAATTCGTAACATCGAGGATGTAGCGCTTCGTACCGAGGTTCATGAATTGGCAGTTGTTAATGCGATTGTAGAGTCTCCCGATCTCATTAAGGTATGCATTGTATCGTTCGGTCTTCGAATCCGACGGATGTTCCACGCTGCGCTCGTAGAACCTATAATTTATCTGGAACATCGGCACCGATCCTCGAGTATCATCCGCGTGGTAGCGATCAAGGAAGTCACGTGCGCCGAATACACGCTGCTGTGTAATTGTACGATTTTCTACACCCCCTTTTTCTTTGCGGAACGATGAGAGATCCTTGCCTTCTACTTGCCTCTTCCCCAGTGCTTCGAGTCGGGCGTTATATTCCTCTTCAATCGAAGCTGCGTTTGCCATTTGTCGTAAATCTAGGAATCCTTTCTGCTGCCCCGCCCCAGGGATATGACCTGACAACTCTTTCATCTGTGTCTCATACTGGGATGCTACAAGATCGCGATTTTTCTCTCGCTTATGCTCCAAATAGAGCTTGATCGTTGCGCGGAGTGCGGCGTTCATTGCTTGATCATCGAGCGCAGTCCCTGTGAAGAAGAGTGCGAGGGTCTCACCTGTTTCCACTTCGCGGAACGACTTCCACGTCGCAGAACTCTTCGCACGCTTGAAACATTCGACAGCAAGTGCCGGCTGAATGAACGCCTCATAATCTTCCCTGAAGAGATCCTCCTTCTCTCCGACGAGAGTTAATATTTCCTTGCCGCCGGTCATTTCTGCATATGCAACAGGATCTTGTTTTGCCATTGCCGCTAGTTCTCGAGCAAAGAGCACAACGATCATTTTTTTCAAAATGACTTTCTTCTCCGCGGTACCGCGGAGTACATCTGACATACGCCAGGTCGACATATTATCGACCCAACTCTTCTCGCTCTCGCTGGTCATATTCTGTGTACCAAGAACTGTGAGAACTTGCATCGGCAGATTCATGAGTAACTCACGCTTGTGTGCTTCGAGGAATGCCGATGTGATTCCGTGCGCTGAAATGACAACACCCGCAATCACAAGTCCCGCCGGGCCCATCACGAGGGCGGGGGCGGCAATCGTCGTCACGAGGCTTGCGGCATCAACACCAAGATCCGCCCATGACGCACTTTCCTGTAGAGAGAGGTTGTCTGTAATGTCTTTCACGTTGATGTACACATTTCGATCACTTTCGTAGACGTATTTGCCTCCTTCTTTCTTAAATCCTGCCTTTGGAAGTTTCTCTTCCAAATCGGCCATAACCTTGGCCGTTCGCTCTCGAGCGGCACTAATGGCCAAAATATCCATCCCAACAGCAAAAACTTCCGCGGCAACACCGAGGCCATAGAGTGCCTTCGTTCCGACACCCCACTGCTCCGCATCAGCGAGGCCCTTTGCGAGCTGGAGGGCGGTCGCATCCGTTCCGGTGTTGATGAGAATGCGACCCGCGTCATCGGTGGTATTGAGGACGGTCTTGGCGATGTTTGGCGCCGGGGATTTTCCCGCGACCACGATTTCGATCACCGGTGCTTCCCAGACTGTCACCGGCAAATTCTTCCCACTCTCAAGGAGCGTGAACGCGTAACTTGCCGTTCGGCGAATGCCCGGCAATCCCTCGCCGGATTTCGCGGCGATTTCAAGCGCATTGACTGCAGGACCGTCACCGCGGGTGAGGACCGAGAAGACAATGGGGTCGTCCATGAGTTTCGCTGCCTCCGCTGCATTCGGCACCATTCCACGCAAGCGTCGTGCGACGCCCGGGAACCGTGCGAGCACGTCATCAGCAAATTCTCCACCAACATCGAGCGTGCGCATGAGGCATTTGCCTGAATCAACCGCATTATCCACCACCTCGCCTGCAAGACCAGTCTGCATCAGTCGCTTCACTCGCTGAATCTCAAGCATCTGCACATCCTTTGGCAATTGATCGAAATTCTCGATCGCATCCGTGAGAATCTTGAACTTCTCGGTCGGCGTCGTTGCTTTGTGCGCGGCCTGCAGCGCCGTCCATTGCGCCTCCGTCAGCGGGCCGCCGAACACGCGCTCTGCAAGGAGACGGCGCGCATCGGGAACCGTATTCGTGAAGGCATTGAATTCCTTCATGAACGGACGAACTTCATCTGTGAAGAATACATCCCATGCTTTCACACGTTCAGCGCCCTTCATAGCTTGGATCTGCTCTGCACGACGAACGATCGCAAGGTATTTACTATCAAACGCACTCTGCTTCAACGCTTCACATTGGCGCTTAAGAATCTCCATCCCTTCCTCCAAGGCTTTGAATTTATCAGCGGGAATGGATGCCCGAAGCTGTGTTTCAGCCACTGACAATCGTTGCAATGCAGAATCAAGATCCGCCCCCTTCAAGGCTCCAGCGGCGGCCTCTTCCTTTAGGGCTCGAATAACTGCGACTGCATTCTTATTACCGCCAGCAGCCTCTGCTGCTGCTTCGACGGTCTTAAGCGTGCGATACGCGGCCATCGCATCACCAGCCGACGGAATCCAATCGACGCCCTTTCCTGTGCGTAAATACGAATAGAGGTTGTACGCTTCTACGGGCAAAATTGTCGGGAGGTTTGCGATACCTTCGACACGACCCCATATCCATTTTGCAGCATTCACGTATGGCCAATCAGGCAGAATCTGAGATCCTCTCCATGGTACGCCAAGTAAGGAATCGATGTTCTTCATTCCACGATACTGTCCTACCTCTGACAGAGCATATGTTAATCCAAGACCAATAAAAGCATTCGGCGCATTGGAATCGTTTATTTTACGGTTCTGAGCCATCAAGCTCGAGTGATATTCCAAGTTATCCTGAAGTAACTTGTACAACGCCTCTACTTCTTGGATCCACTGCGCGTGGTGGTCACGCATGCTGTCCATGATAGTGAGATACCGCTTTTGAATGTCTTCGTATTTTTCAACATTGCCGGAATTCTTTCCCCTGTGTTCCTTTCCAGGGACGCACTCTTCCGCAGGATGATCTGCCGAAAGCTCTCGAAGTGCAGCCATGTCTTGCAGCAACGGGCCTCGCGCAGCTTCGAGGTCAGGATCATCACCTGCCCGGTGGCCTTGTCG
>CAYQJY010000088.1:0-4201 GCA_964418005.1 uncultured Candidatus Peribacteria bacterium | reverse complement strand
AAGAACTGGTGGGGCCCGGCAGGGCAAACCGGACCCTGCGGACCCGACACGGAAATGTTCTACTGGGTCGGACCGACGCCATTGCCGCCGAAGGGCAGCAATCCCGCAAACGACGACCCGAACTGGATGGAAATTTGGAACGACGTCTTCATGCAGTACAACAAGAAAGAAGATGGGACGTTCGAACCCCTCTCGCAGCAGAACGTCGACACGGGCATGGGCCTCGAGCGTGTCGCCGCTGTTTTGCAGGGGGTCGGGAGCGTGTACGAGACGGATCGTCTGAAACCGATCATCAACAGAGTGACAACGGATCGCTCAACGCCCGAACACGAGCGTCATGCACGCATCGTGACAGACCACATCAAAGCATCGGTCTTCATGATCGCAGACGGTGTTCGTCCGTCGAATGTCGACCAAGGCTACGTGCTTCGCCGTCTCATCCGCCGCGCCATCCGTTCGCTCAGGCAACTCGGCATCCACGATCAGAACGCATGTGTCGCAATCGCCGATGAAGTGCTCGCACAGTGCGGTCATGTGTACGCGCACCTGAAAGCACGCGAACTCGAGATCCAAAATGTCCTCTCTCAGGAGGAGCAACAATTCAGCAAGACATTGCAAGAAGGCCTCAAGCAGTTCACGAAAACAGTTGAACAACTTTCTAGTTCAATAATCGACGGACAGACTGTCTTCCACCTCTACGACACGTATGGCTTCCCCTTGGAGCTAACGAAGGAACTGGCAGCGGAGAAAAACCTCCGTGTCGATGAACAAGGATTCGCGAAGGCGTTCGAAGCGCACCAGGCATTATCGCGCGCTGGGGCTGAGCAAAAGTTCAAGGGCGGGCTCGCCGACCACAGCGCAGAGACGACGAAGTTGCACACTGCCACGCACCTCCTCAATGCCGCACTCCACCGCGTGCTCGGAAACCACATCGGACAGAAAGGAAGCAACATCACGGCCGAGCGCCTGCGCTTTGACTTCAATCACCACGACAAAATGACACCGGAGCAAATTGCAGAGGTTGAACGACTCGTGAACGATGCGATCAAAGCGGACCTCCCTGTGGCATTCCACCTCACGGACGTCGACGGTGCGAAAGCTGAGGGTGCGATCGGAGTTTTTGATGATCGCTACGGGAGCGAGGTAAAGGTCTACGTGATCGGGAAGGCAGATTCGAAGACCGCAGGTATCGGAAAAGTCGGTGAAGGCGATGTATTTAGCAAGGAGATCTGCGGCGGCCCGCACGTCGCGCGCACGGGCATGCTGGGGTCATTCAAGATTCAGAAGGAAGAGAGTTCGTCGGCAGGCGTGCGACGCATTAAAGCCGTCGTACAAGGGGGACCTGTCGAGATCGAAGTTGCCGGCCAAGCCTGAGCTTGCCCTGAGCGAAGCGAAGGGAAACAGCGGGACAGGCGGCATAAGCACGACTAGAATAGTCCCCGTGCACCACGCCGCAGCATCCATCGGATTGTCGTTCCTGCTTGTTTCACAGAATGCCTTTGCCATGGAAACGATCCGTTGGGATTTACGAGGTCAGGTACCGACTGGCTTTGAAGTGCAGAACCTCACAACAGTCGAAGTGACCAAAGAAGGGGTATACGTCGAGACGACGAACGATGGTTTTATCCAGTTGCCGCCGCTGACGCAGAGAGTCGACGCTCTGCGTATGACGGTGACAAACGCGCAGGATGCGGAAACGGCACTCATGTGGCATACGACAGACTTAGCACCGGGCGAGTACTACCAAAGCCCCTTCGTGATGCCGGCAGGCGAGCGAAAAATTATCACGATCGCCCTGCATCAAATCCCAGAATGGACATGGAGCGCTCCATTCATCGGCATCGCGTTCCCTGCCGGCTCACGATTGCTCATTGAAGACATCGAGTGGCACACGTACACACCATGGGAAAAATTCTGGAACGGGTTCGTAAGCTTCTGGACACCCGATCAATTCCGCCTCTACTCGATCAACTTCCTCTGGGGACCGCTCATCGGAGCTACACCGGAAGCGCGTACAGACCTCTTCGAAACACTACCACCGAAATCATGGTCGGCGACGCGCATCTTCTACGGTATCTTCATCGTCGCTGCGGTGATCGCAGGTTTGCTCGCGTGGGTAAAACCCACGGGTGGCCATCGACGGTTCATCACGATCATCGCTGTGACCGGAGCAGTTCTCTGGGCGCTCTTCGATATCCGCATGACACAGGAAATTCTCTCGTATGTCGCGGATGACTGGCGAACGTACGTGCTTGTCACACCGGAAGAACGCACGTTGCGTTCACACTCTGACCTCTACAACGTCGTGAGCGACATCGATCAACTGCTCGGCGACGACACGCACTATCATCTGCTCGCACAGCCCAACACGCCGTTCTTCGCGATCGTCAGGTACGCCTTGTATCCAGCGGTTCCATACGGACCCAATGAAGCGAACGACACCGGCGCATTCATCGTCCTCGCTCGACCTGACATCACTGTGGTAAACGGAGCGATTGTTGGCAAAGACGGCCCCATCACGACGGGAAGTGGTGTCATCGTACAGCGTTTCGATGATACGTCATTTTTCTTCCGCATCACGCGACCATGAGCATGATCGCCATCGTTCTCGGCTTCGCGATTCCAGCAATCATCGGGTGGTCGCTGTTGCGCATGCTGGAAGGATCGACGCCTGTGCTCGGAACACTCGAGCGCTGGGTGGCAGGAACAGTACTCGGCGTCACCCTCTCGATGTGGCTGACGTTCGTGCTGCACGTTGGGACAGGACTCCACCTCTCACGTGTCGGCTTCCTGGGAACAGAGATCATCACCCTGGGAATCACCGGTGGTTTATGGCTCTGGAAGCGGCCAAACGGGATCCCCCCTCCCCTGCCTTCACGACCGCATCCACGCTGGGCAATCGTCGTGTACATCCTCCTCGGATGTGCAATCGTGAAAGTGCTCGCCGCAGCGATCACCTTCCTCGTCCTTACGCCGACGTACCTCGACGACTCGCTCGATAACTGGAACTTGCGCGGGAAAGTCTTCTTCGAAGATCAAGCACTGACACTCGTGATGCCAGGAGAAGATCCTGTGCTTTCACCGAAAGGCGTGAGTTCGTACCCACCGGCTGTCCCCCTCTTCAAGGCATCGCTTGCAGCGATTGCCGGGAATTGGAACGACCCGCTTGTGAATATTCCGCACGTCGTGTGGTTCGGTCTTGCGGCAACGTTACTCTACTGCGCTGTCCGCAAACGTCTCCCGCGACACTGGGCGCTGTTTACCGTCTACGCATACCTCGCAATGCCGCTCGCGACGATGCATGGTACGAATCCGTACGCGGACGTTTTCGTATCGCTCCACGTTTTCCTCGCGGCTGCCTGGACTCTCGATGCGTTGCAAGAGCCGGACCCGAAGCGGCTTCCTGCTCGCCTCGCATTGCTCGGCCTCGCATTCGCAGCGCTCTCCTTCACGAAGAACGAAGGGCTCATCGTCTACACTCCGCCGCTCATCCTCATACTCCTCATTGCATTCGCACTGCGGATCCGCTCGGGTGAGACGGATGTGCGCACCGCATTCTTCCACCTATTACGTGCAGCGGCTCCGCTTCTGTTGGTGGCACTACCCTGGCTTGCATTCAAGTGGGTCAACGGCCTTACATTCGGCAACGCAAAACCGTTCACAAGCTTCGTCATTTACTGGCGCGAGAACGTCTTGCTGTCGGTTGGAGTGAACACGTTCCTTGAGGGAAACTGGCTTCTCCTCTTCCCGCTCCTCTTTGGCCTCCTTGCCTGGCGCCGACGCGCCGCGTGGGTCACACACCTCCCACTCGCCGCATTCTTCGCAATCGTCTATGTTGGGCAAATGACGCTGTTCCTTTTCACAGACCTTGCAGCAGAAGCATTGATGCAAACGGGGTATGCGCGCGGCCTCATCCAACTCCTACCCTGCATCGTTTTGCTGACCGGTTTGCTGCTTGCGGACGCAGCAGGAGAACATGAGGAAGGACTTGCCTGAGCGCACTATTTACGGAGCGATGACGTTCGCAGGGCTGTATTCTGCGACGCATGGCTAGCTACTGCGCATTCCTCGGTAATCATCCCCAAATCAGCCTCGCGGAATTGGCGATGCAATTTCCTGACTTCTCGGTGACGAAACGATTTCCAAAGCACGTCGTTGTATTCGAGACCTCCGCAGAGATCGGACAGAAGGAACTCGATCG
>CAYQJY010000087.1:0-4228 GCA_964418005.1 uncultured Candidatus Peribacteria bacterium | reverse complement strand
GCAGTACTTTCGCGCCGGATGCGTTAATACGGGTGATAATGTCCTTCGCTTCCTCCTCCCTCGGCGAACCAGCGAATGTGCCCGCTACGCGCAGGTGTGGATTTGCGGCGCAGAGTGCGGCACCAGCACGCCCTGCTATCCCCTCTGCCCCACCGAGGAGGAAGAGCGTGCTTCCTTCATCGAGCTTGGTGCAGAACGCCTTCACTGTATCAACGCCAGAGACGCGCTTGGGCAGGTGCTGCTCCGTCCAGCGTGCTGCCCACAGCAGTCCCGTGCTATCCGGGAGGTTCAACGACGTACGATTGAGGAGCGAGCGGAACGGTTCGTTCGATTGTGCTTCGACGAGCATCTCGTTGTTCGGCGTCATGACATGGTGCTGTCCTGGCTCGGCGAGCATGGCACACAGGCGCGCGATCGCTTCCGGCATCGTCACCGGATCGACGGGTACCCCAAGGAGGACAACACGATCCATGGAAACGAGCATAGCAGCGATGGAGCATCGCATGTACGATCCCGCCGTGATCACGCGACTGTTCCTCGCAACGGCTTTCCTAGGTCTTACAGCCTGTGCACCATTGGCGATACCTCAAGATAATAACAATGCCGCTTCGTCCGCCCTGCCGATCGATACCGCAACGGGCGAACTCGACATCACCCCCGAACCGTTCGTCGATCCCCTGCTGCCCGTATCGATGACAGGCGGTACGACGATTCAAGAACGCACACTCTCGGGCGGAACACTGCAAATTGGCAGCAGCCGTGCACGTCTGACGATGGACCTCTTCCTCAATCTCCAATCACCCTACTCGAAGGAATTCATACGTTCCCGCATGCCGATCCTTCTCACAAAATTTGTCGAAACGGGAGACATGAACATCCGCATCTATCTTCTCCCTATCGAAAAATACGACCTGTCGGAAGTCGGTGCCCGATACCTCGCCTGCGCAGCAAGCTTCGGGAAGGGATACCCCGCTCTGACGCGGATGGCGGAGAAGGAATTCCCGGGCTTGGACACGGGTGACGTGGACGAGATGGACATCGATGGTCACGAATTCACGGTCTGCAACACCGATACAACTCGCGATGTGCTCAGCATGCCCCGATCTGCGGCGGCGAAGCTTGGTGTTACGCTTGTCCCAACATACGTGATCGAAGGCAAACCATTCGTCGGCCTTCCGACGGAGGCAGACCTGATCGGCGCGATCAACGCTGCGCTGTAATTCGAAGCCTCTTCCGTCGCGACGTGTGACCCGACACAATCTCTACGCGTGCTACGGGTACGCCGAATTCGGCCGCAACGAAACGTCGTAAGCTCTCGTTCGCTGCCCCCTCTTCCGGCACTGCGGCGATGTCTATTTTCCATACTCCATCGGCCATTCGTTCTCTTGCGCATGTTTTCTTTGCCCCGGGATGCACGCGAACCGTGAATTCGACATATCCGTCATTCACCAACGCCGTTCGCAACACATCATCCATCAGTCGTGGGTGTTCTGTTGTCGCCACTCCTCAATTTTCGCGTGATGCCCGTTGATGAGAACCTCGGGCACCTTCAAACCCCGGAACTCCTCCGGGCGCGTGTAGTGGGGATACTCCTTTTTGCGATCTAATGACGCCGAGAAACTCTCTTCGCGGGATGACTCGTCTTTGCCGAGCACTCCCGGCAGCTGCCGTGCCACGGCATCGATCACCACCATCGCCGGTAATTCCCCACCCGTAAGGACGTAATCCCCAATCGATAATTCTTCATCGATCCATCCCCCATCGATCACGCGCTGATCGATCCCTTCGTAGTGACCACACACAAAGAGCAACCAGGATTTTTGACTGAGAAGTTCAACGTGTTGCTGCGTTAACCGTTCACCTTGAGGCGAAAGATAAATACGATGAGGACGAGCGGGTAGCGATGAGCGGTTAGCATTTTCCGTCGAGCTATCCGCTATCCGCTCCTGACTAATCGCTTCGATCGCCGTCACGAGCGGCTCGACCATCATCACCATGCCAGCACCGCCGCCGTACGGCTTGTCATCGATCTGTTTGTACGCATTTTTGCCGTACGCGCGCAAATCATGAAATCGAATATCGACATGACCCTGCTCACGCGCACGACCAAGGATGCTCTCGGTGAGAGGCCCTTCGAACATGCCGGGGAAGAGCGTGAGGACAGCGATTCTCTGGAGCTTCTAGCGTATAGCTGTGAGGACAGGTATGCGGGAAAAAGCGGGTATCTATAAGCTAGAAGCTAGCTTCCTCCTTTGTATGATCTTCTGCCCGCTTCCAGGAACCCCTCTCATCACGCAGGGCTTCGGCCAACGACCGGAGGTCTATTCGCAATTTGGACTCGCCGGCCACAACGGCATCGACTTCGGATGCCCAGAAGGCACGATTGTCTACGCCCCGCACGACGGCGTTGCGACGGTGAAGAACGACGGAGCAACGGGTTACGGCCTCTCCGTCACGATCGACGGCCCGACACGCCGCTCCCTCCTCGGCCATCTGTCGCAGGCACTTGTTTCAAATGGGCAAGTCATAAGCCAAGGCGATCCTGTCGCAAAAAGCGGTAACACCGGCTTTTCGACCGCGCCACACCTGCACTGGACCTTCAAACTCCTCCAGAACGGCAAGGTGGCGAACAAAGACAACGGCTACGACGGCGCGCTCGACGTCTCGGAACTCACGCGCCTCTGGCAGGACCAGAACATGCACCAGCACGCGCAGTACACGGACTTCGCGAAGGAATATTTGGCGGTCACCTTCCCGCCGAGCCAGTTCCTGAAAAATCCCGCACTGCACGTCTAAGGACGCGCGCCCGGCGTTTAAACGAATTGCTGCATGAATGCACTCACGTCTGTCACCTGCACCTCTTCAACCGCAGTCGTCTTCTTCCCTTGCCGTGGCACGAGACGCTCATAGAAATCGGGAATGTCTTCACGCTGGTAGAGCACACCCGTGGCGATAGATGTGGATGTATCCACGGCCAACGCGCGAGCCTTCACAACGTCTGACGCATCGTGTTTTTCAACGGGTTTGCAGTGCTCGAGTAGGTACGTCTGCGTGGCAAAATGGTTCCACGTAGGGCACGCCTGGAGCAGGTCGACGAATGCGAAGCCGCGGTGCTTGAGTGCAGCCTTGAGGATCTCCGTCATCTGCGGAATATCGGTTGTCGTGCCGCGCGCGACGAATGTGGGCGCAAGAGAGAACACGAAATCCATGCTCGGGAGCGTCTGCTCCGGGATGCCGTTCGGGGACGTGTTCATCGGCTGATCTTGCCACGTGAGGCTGCTGGCCTGACCGAGCGTGAGACCGTAGTTCGCGTTGTTGTGGAGGACGAAGACGATCGGGTAATTACTGCGAATAGCATGGACGAGATGACCAACACCCTCCGAGAAGCTCGCACCGTCGCCACCGAAGGCCATCACAGGAAGTCGTGGGTTCGCAAGTTTCGCACCAGCCGCGAACGGCAGCACGCGACCATGAAGACCGTGAAAACGATACCCCAGCAGCTTATCGGACGTATTGCCGTGGCATCCGACGTCATAGCACAGAAGTACACCGTGTGGAGGGATACCGCTCTCCGCGAGCGCACGCTTCGTCGCGGTCCAAATACCGTAATCGCCGCAGCCATCGCACCACGTACATCTGTTGCCACAGTGAAAGTCTGCTGGGGAGCCGGCAGAGAGGGCAATGCGCTTCATGGGGTAAATGGAGATGAATCAAACGGAGACGGTGCAAATACCGCATCGATATCGGCCGTTCGAAGTTCGAGAAGGAGGAACCCCCCTTCGTTCATCACACTCGAGTCGTAAAGAGCGTACGAAAGAACATTGCCGGAGCCGAAGGACAATTTCGTATCCTGGTTTGCGGTGCTTGATGGCACAAACGTAAGCGGTTCATTCACGGCATCGACAATGACGTGTTCTCCTCCTTGGAGATCCACCGCCTCGACCGTTCTCCCTGTCGCGCCAACGTAGGCGATATATCGTCGGTCGGGAGACTCGATGCTTCCACCCGGCGCAGCAAAGATCGACGGTAGCTGGCGCAGCTGACCCCCAAGAAGATCAACGACGAACACTTCTTGCCGGAATGCCCCTTGAAGTGTCCCTCCTCGCAATGCCGCTCGCCCATCGACAAGCGCTACTCGCGCCGTCCATGAATGTTCTGGTTGTCCGTCGGGGTATGGCTGGAGGAAGTATTGGTCGAATACCCTCGTCACGCGACCGAATGGATTGAT
>CAYQJY010000086.1:0-4257 GCA_964418005.1 uncultured Candidatus Peribacteria bacterium | reverse complement strand
GGGTCCTAGCGTACGGATGCAGACCCCAGAAGAAAAGGGTACATTCGTACGCTGTGGGAACCGTCTATTCACCTGATTATTCGGCCCTCATCCGGGCGGTTTCCGCCGAATTGCGTCGGGAACTACCTGAGGGAAGTCGCAAGAGGGTGCTTGCTGTTGCGCACGAATATCATCGCTATGCAGTGGATGTCATCAGTCGTGATGAACTCGATCAATGGTACATTGAAACTGCCGACAGACTCGATCATTTACGAAGGGAAGTGTGCAGTGAACGTGCACGGGACATTGCGTTCGCACACGCAGTGCACCATGCGGCGATGCGATGTATGGAACGGCGAATCCTCAGTCAAGGATGATCTTTGCGTCGACGACGGTCGTTCCTTGTGACGACACAAGTACGGGGTTCATGTCGAGTTCCGTGATACGTGGACACGCACAAAAGAGGTCCGATACTTTCACGATCGTCTGGGCGAGGGCATCGATGTCCGATTGCGGCTTCCCGCGCATGCCGAGGAGCAGTCGCCAGGCTTTGAGGTCGTCGAGCATGTCGTAGGCTTGCGCCTTGGTAACGGGCCCAATGCGGAACGATGTATCGCGGAAGAGTTCGGTGTAGACGCCGCCGAGGCCGACCATGACCATGGGGCCGAACGATGGATCGCGCAGACCTCCAACGATGAACTCATCGCCGGCTGGGAGGAACTGTTGGATAAGAATGCCTTGAATTGATGCTTTCGGAACCTTCGCAGCGACACTCGCAAGAATACTGTCGTACGCTTTCAGGACGGTATCGTCCGTGCGGAGATCCGCCACGACGCCGCCGACGTCGGTTTTATGAAGAATGTCCTTCGAGCTGATTTTTGCGACGACCGGGTAGCCAATCTCCCGTGCGATACGCACGGCATCTTCACGGCTATGTGCGACGCATTGTTTGATGGCAGGGAGGTCGAAGAGAGAGAAGAGATGTTGTGTTACATCTTCTGGGAGGAGACCGTGCTTGCCTGCAATGAGAGCGTCGATGTCCTTCGAGCGTGCATGCACGCCGCACGCTGCTGGCGGTGCGAATGACGCAGGCTTCCGTAGTGCGGCCATGGCACGGACCGCTTGTTCGGGTGTATCGAAGACGGGAATGCCGTGGTTACGAAGCTTCGTGCGTGCGCGTTCGACGAGGTTCCCACCGATGAAACACGTGACGACCGGCATGAGAGGAGCTGGTCTCATGATGCGAATGATCGTATCGGCGATCTCCTCGCTCGGTGTCATGATCTGCGGCGTGAGGATGACAACGACACCATCAATACCCTCATCGTCGCGACAGGCGATGAGGCCTGCTTCGTAGCGATCGGTCTTCGCATCACCGATGAGGTCGATCGGGTTACCGATCGATGCGGTCTCAGGGAGTGCTTCCTTCAATGTATCCGCTACGCGTGGTGAGAGCGTGGCGAGTGAGAGGCCAAAGCGTTCACAGGCGTCAGTCGCGAGGATGCCCGGGCCGCCGGCGTTCGTGACAACGGCGATCGTGTTGCTGAGGAGTGGTGGCTGATGGCTAAAGGTGCAGAGCAGGTCGAGGAATTCCTCCATGCTGCGCGCACGACGGATACCCGATTGTGCACACAGTGCATCGATCGCAGCGTCTGACCCGGCAAGGGCACCTGTGTGAGAGGCTGCGGCTTTCATTCCGCGACGTGAGACGCCGGATTTTAGGAGGACGATGCGTTTGGTCGGCGTAATACGCGCAGCTGTTTCGAGGAAGCGGCGTCCATCGTCGATGCTCTCTAAATACAAGCCGATCACGTGCGTCTCTGGATCGGCTGCGCAGTGCTCGAGGTAATCCGATTCGCTCATCGTTGCCTTGTTGCCGATGGAGAAGACCGAGGCGAACCCGAGACCGAGCGAAGGAGCTAAGTCCATGATGCCGACAGCGGTCGCGCCCGACTGGCTGATGAGCGTGACGTTGCCGACAGGAGGCAGTCCCTTCGCAAACGATGCGTTCATCTTCCGCGACGGCCGGAGAATGCCGAGACAGTTGGGGCCAACGAGCGAAATGCCGTACTGCTTCACGATGCTCGCTAGCTCTTCTTCTAAAGCAATGCCCTCCGCGGAATGAACTTCTTTAAATCCGGCGGAAATAATGACAACATTCTTGATGCCTTTCTCGCCACACTCGCGCAGCGCTCCTGGTACGGCTGGAGCGGGGATCACAATGACTGCGAGGTCGACGTCGCTCGGAATGTCCTTCACCGATGCGTAGGTTGTGAGGCCGAGAATTTTTTCGGCTTTCGGATTCACGGGATAAATCTTCCCCATGAATTCCTCCGTCACGAGGTTATTGACGATATCGTGCCCCACCTTCCCCGGTTGGGTGCTGGCGCCGATGACGGCGATCGAGCGGGGAGCGAGGAGGCACATGCGGGTTGTGCACGGACGATGATACCTTGTAGGATCAACTCATCCACGCAGCGCATATACGCATAATTCACTTCCTTCTCCGTGAGAAATTGTGAGCACGTCGTATTCATGTGGATGGCATTTTTTACGTCGTTGAATTGCAGAGCTCTGTGCGTCCACAACCGATCGAGTATGGATGCTTCGATGAAGATTAACGCCCATTGTTCTGTGCCGTGTGCAACACGTTGAGAGCGCAGGGTCAGTGCTTTAAACGCACGCTGAAGTTGATCGATGATTGTTGGATCTTCAGACACGACGTAGGCCGTGTTGAGTGTGAGTCCTTCGAGACGTGGATCGAGGGGGCTTTCAAGGAGATCGTGCGATGCCGCACTGATGCGAAGGCCGATGCGATGGAGTGGGTGGTCAACGTGAGGCAGGTGTTGCCCCCGTTCGGGTGGGTCCGGTTGATCTCGCAGAAGGGGATTTTGGGCATCGGACATATAGTTATACTACCATATTTTGGGTATATTGACAATTCATGGCAAATATAGTATTTTAGCCGGGCTCTTTGGACCCTTCATCCCTATCCCCGGCTGAGCCGGAAAGGATTGTCCGTTGAAAACATCGTTTTCTGTCATTGCAGTCTTCTTCTCGCTCGTCGCCGCGCTTGCTGCCGAGCCGCCGCTCTTCGAGCCCGGCGAAGCACCACCCCAGTATCCGAGTGCGAAGGTTCAGGGCGACACCCTGACTCTTCGTAATCGGGGCATTGTCGTCTCCACCGCTGAATACGAGGCAGCGACGGTTTCGTTCACATGGAAGTGGACGAAGGGGGACTTGGATGCGAAGTACCCAGACATCCTCGCTGTAGCCGTTCTTACCGACGGTGTACAACGCGTGAAGTGGGCCCATGAACTCAATCACGGCGTCGTTGTGCGGTTGAACCCCGCGAACGGCCAGGTCGAGCTCGAAGGTCACCACCCAGACGGGGACATCCATCTGCATGGTGCAGACGGCAAGCCGGCGGTCAAAGGCGGATTCACATTCGAGAAAGACAAGGAGTACGCCGTCTCAATTACGTACTCCGCCGAGAAGATTTCCGTCTCGGTCGACGGCAAGGCCGCCTGTCACAGCGGTCATCCCGGAGAAATACCGGGGTGGCAAGAATATCGGCTTCTACAACCGCGAGGTTGTCGGAGGCATCATCAAACAGTCGATTCTCACGAAGGTGAAGATCGACGCCAAGAAATCGTAGTTTCGGAAACATGTTCGTTTTGTCCAAGAGCACCGGGGTCGGCTTGTAGCTGGCCCTTTTTAACGATGCATGCGGATGTGTTTATGCCGTCCGACGTATAGAATGATCTCCGTGCAATCGCTTCAGGTCGTGTACGCATCCACCTCCGGTCACACCGAGTACGTTGTCGGCATCATCGCCGATGCATTGAAGGGTGCTGCGACGGTGACGCGCGTCGAGCGTGCGACGCCAGAAATATTGCTGAAAGGAGATGCACTGTTGCTTGCGTGCGGCACATGGAACACGGGCGGCATCGAAGGACAGTTGAACCCGTACATGCATTTTTTTCTGAATGGCACGGCAAAGGATGTTGATCTCAAAGGCAAGAAGGTTGCGGTCGTCGGATTAGGGGACGAGCGGTACCGTTACACCGCGCGTGCCGGTGAATTGCTCGAGCAGTTCGTGATATCGCACGGCGGAACGTTGCTTGGGAAACGCCTGCGGATAGTAAACGAACCCTACGGTCAGGAAGCGACAGTGAAGAAGTGGGCGGAACAACTTTCGTCGTTGCTCGTATGATCAGACGTTCACTCAAAATTGTTGGCGCACAAGGTCAGGGCGTGAACAGCGTCGGTGAAATG
>CAYQJY010000085.1:0-4278 GCA_964418005.1 uncultured Candidatus Peribacteria bacterium | reverse complement strand
TGGCGACTCCCACAAGCATCATGGTCGCGACGGGAAAAGGAGCGGAGCAGGGCATCCTCATCCGTGGCGGTGAGCCGCTGGAAGCCGCGAACAAGATTCAGACGATCGTGTTTGATAAGACAGGAACGCTCACGAAAGGAAAGCCGGAGGTCACAGATATCGTAGCCTTCAAGGGAAGCGAGAACGATGTGCTCAAGATCGCTGCGAGTTTGGAGCTAGGCTCCGAGCACCCGCTGGCCGAGAGCATCGTGAAGCATGCGAAAAACAACGGATTGACCGTAGAGAGTAGCGACGGATTCAAAGCGATCCCCGGTCATGGTGTGGAAGGTTCTATCGACGGACAAGCGTACTTCCTCGGGAACCGGAAACTTATGCAGCGGGAGAGCATTTCTCTCGGAGAGATCGAATCAACACTCCAAACACTGGAAGATGGTGGAAAAACAGCCATGCTGCTTGCGACAAAAAAAGCAGTGATCGGCATCATCGCCGTGGCAGATACCGTCAAGGAAACCTCCAAAGAGGCTGTGCAGCAACTCCAACGGATGGGCATCGAGGTCTACATGATCACAGGTGACAATGCGCGTACCGCGCAAGCTATTGCATCAAATGTGGGCATCAAGAATGTCCTCGCGGAAGTCTTGCCTGCGGAGAAAGCGAATGAAGTGAAGAAATTGCAGGAACAAGGCAAGAGAGTGGCGATGGTCGGTGATGGAATCAACGATAGTCCCGCCCTTGCACAGGCCGATCTCGGCATCGCTATGGGCAGCGGCACGGATATCGCGATGGAGACAGGAGGTATCGTGCTTGTGAAGAATGATCTGCGCGATGTCGTGACGGCGATCAAGCTCAGCAAAGCGACTGTCGGGAAGATCAAGCAAAACATGTTCTTCGCGCTCTTTTTCAATGTGATCGGCATCCCCATTGCGGCGAGAGCATTCCAGCATTGGGGCATCATCCTTCGACCGGAACTTGCGGGTCTCGCGATGGCCTTCAGTTCGGTCTCCGTCGTTACGAACTCACTCCTCCTTAGAGGATTCCATCCACTCAAAAGGAACTGGCTCTCGGACCTCGCGCCGGTCTTCATGGCAGTCGGCTTCACGGCGCTCTTCCTGGGCTTCGCCAAGCTCAGCAGCGCGGAAACCGAAGATATTTCATCACTGGGAAATCTTCCCGATATCAGCCGCCATGCCTCTGATCTTTCTTCTCCCATCACGCGCAATGCCGATGGGACAGTCGTGATTAAGCTGGAAACGCGAGAAGTCGTCTCGGAGATTGCGCCCGGCACGACCTACCAGTACTGGACGTACAATGGCACGGTGCCGGGGCCGCTCTTGCGCGTCCGAGAGGGTGATACGGTGGAGGTGCAGCTGACACATGCAGATGAAGAAGAATCATCGCAAGACGTGGCGTTCGATCTCATCCCTGCTGCATCAGCGGATGGCGGCGAAACGGAAGACGCGCATGCAGACAGCGGCGGGGAACATGCCGAGGAAGGCCACGCAACCCACTCCATCGATCTCCACGCCGTCACGGGACCGGGCGGTGGCTCGGTACTGACGCAGGTGAAGGACGGCGAAACGAAGATCTTCCGCTTCAAGGCGAATCGCCCCGGCGTGTACGTCTACCACTGCGCAAGCCCCCATGTACCGACCCACATTGCCAACGGCATGTATGGCCTCATCGTCGTGGAGCCGAAGGAAAGTTTGGAGCGTGTCGATAAAGAGTTCTACGTCATGCAGGGCGAACTCTACACAGCGGGCGCACTTGGCAGGAAAGGACATCAGGAATTCTCCAAAGCGAAACTGCTTGCGGAGAAGCCTGAGTACTTCATCTTCAACGGGCGCACGGGCGCTCTCGCCGGAAGCGGCGCTCTGCGAGCAAACGTCGGTGAGCGCATCCGCCTCTACATCGGCGTCGGTGGGTTCGTCCCCTCGAATTTCCATGTCATCGGCGCGGTGTTCGACAAGGTGTATCCCGAAGGTGATATTATCTCCCCGCCGCTGCGGAACGTGCAGACGACCATCATCCCCGCCGGAGGATCTGCCGTCGTGGAGTTTACGGTCGATGTGCCAGGCACATATTTGCTCGTCGACCACAGCCTGACGCGCTCCGTGGATCGCGGTGCGCTCGGTGAACTTATCGTCGAAGGACCGCGTAATCCGGAGATGTTCTCCGCCGTGAATCCCGATCCCAATCATACGCATGCGGATCTGGCCATCTGGATGGACGGACAACCCGTCGATCTCTCCGCAGAGAAATACATGCTGAACGAAGGATCGAACGATCCCGAAAAGGAAACAAAGCCACACCTCCATGACGGCAATGCTCTGGTCATTCATCGACACAAGCCAGGGCAATCCATCGGAGAATTTTTGGAAGCAATCGATATCGTCGCGACCGATCGGTGCATCACGCTTGATGACGGCACATCCGTCTGCAACGAAGGTGCGAAGCGCTGGCGGATGTTCGTGAACGGCACGGAGCGCCCACTCGATCCCTCCTATGTCTTTGCTGATCTCGATCAAATCCTGCTGACTTACGGCGCAACGGAGGAGCAAGTGCCAGAGCAGCTGCAATCGCTTTCGGACGACGCATGCCTGTACTCCCAGACATGTCCGGAGCGCGGCAAGCCACCCGTCGAAAACTGCGTCGCTGATCCCGCTGTTCCCTGTGTTGAACAATGATTTTTGCCAATTTTCCCCACTACGTATGACCTATCGCATTCTCCTCATCGGCTCCGCACTCACGCTCGCAGCATGCGCTCCCACTGGTTCTGACCGGATGGGTAACGGCATGATGCAGGGTGGAGGGATGATGGGCGGTAATCAAGGCATGATGCAAGGCTCTTTCCTTCCTGCAAGGGATAAGGACATCAATGCGCTTCCCGAAGCGAAGCCGACGAGTATTCTTGAGGTGAAAGACGGCGATACGATCACACTCAATCCCGAACTTGTCCGCGCGACAATCAATGGAAAGAACTTCGCGCTCTACGCCTATAACGGGGAGTTCCCCGGACCTACTCTGAAAGTGAAGCAGGGGTCGACATTCACGGTGAATGTCACGAACAACATCGACGTGCCGACCACAGTCCATTGGCATGGCATTCGCTTGGAAAACAGGTTTGATGGTGCGGCAGGCGTGACGCAGGAAGCCATCGAGCCGGGTCAAAGTTTCACGTATACCGTGAAAGTTCCCGATGAAGGAATGTTCTGGTATCACCCGCACGTCCGCGAGGATCTGCAGCAGGACATGGGACTCTACGCAAACCTCTGGGTGACGCCGCGCGAGCAAAACCCCTACAGTCCCGTGAGCCGCGAGGAAGTCGTCATGCTCGATGATCTGTACCTCGAAGGCGGTTTGCCGGTGCCTTACGGGGCACAGGAAGCGGATCACGCGCTCATGGGCAGATTCGGCAACACGATGCTTGTGAATGGCAAAACGGACTACAATCTTTCCGTGCCGCGCGGCTCGGTCGTGCGCTACTACCTTACGAACGCTGCGAATACCCGCACCTTCAATGTGCGCTTCGGGAACGCAAAGATGAAACTCGTCGGCGGAGATGCGGGGAGAGTCGAGCGTGAGGAATTTGTCGATTCTCTCATCCTCTCACCCTCCGAGAGAGCGATTGTCGAAGTGCAGTTTGCAGACGCGGGAACGTATCGCTTCGAGAGCGTCAGCCCCGAGCGAACGTGGCTCCTTGGCACGGTGACGGCTTCGGCGGGTGGAACAGGAGGAAATACTGTTGCATCCATGAAAGAAAATGCGGATGTGGTCGCGGATATCGATGCCTTCCGGTCGTTCTTTGATAAATCGGTAGACAAGACGATCCATCTCTCCGTCGAATCAAGGATGGCGGGCATGATGCAGCAGGGAAACCCTGGCGGGATGGATCATGGCATGCATGGCGGCATGACTTCCGATTCCGGAGACGGGATTGAATGGGAAGATCCCATGCCGCACATGAACGTGATGTCCACGAAGGGCAACACTCAGTGGAAGTTGATCGATGAGGCGTCGGCTGCGGAGAACATGGATATCAAGTATCAGTTCAAAGTCGGTGACAAGGTGAAGATCCGCATCGTCAATGACGAAGAAAGCGACGGGTCGGATCATCCGATGCAGCACCCGATTCACTTCCACGGGCAGCGCTTCCTCGTGCTCGCTGTTGACGGAAAACAGAACGAGAACTTGGTTTGGAAGGACACGGTGCTCGTTCCTGCTGGCCAGAGTGTTGACATCCTGCTTGATGTCACAAACCCCGGCGATTGGATGTTCCAC
>CAYQJY010000084.1:0-4410 GCA_964418005.1 uncultured Candidatus Peribacteria bacterium | reverse complement strand
GAAAACTTTCATCATGCTCTGTGCTTGATCCAGTGCTATTTGGAACTTCGTGAATTCTCGATGATTCTGCATCGCCTCTTTCTGCCCAATCAATTCCGTATAATCAAATCCAACAACACGTGCAAATCCCAGGGTATTTTCGGGAACCATGTATGACCAACCAGCGAAATCATGCTTAAACTGAACGAATGCACGCTCCTCAGTTGCAACGTTGAAGAACAATCGGTCGAGTTGATGGACCCAGTCACCGTACTGTGTCACGTCTTCTGTGACGATCTGCAAGTAACGCTCCATCCCGGCTTGAACATGCGCCAGCTCTTTCCCTTTCAACTGGCCTGTCATCTTCCCGGGAAGTGAAATCGCTTTGTAGAACTCTGCAACACGTGCAGCCTCCGCAGGATTGGGAGCGGCAGGAAACGCAGCGTTCGGACCAAACCTGTCGCGCATCGAAAGCAGTGATTGCACATCCGCTTGATGCTTTACCACTTTTATGTGGAATTCGAGAGAATGTTCGTTGATGAGTCGTGTTACCTCAAGAAATTCTGCAAACTCTTCAGGACGAGGATTTTTCGCAGCTTTCAGTGAATCGTAGAGCATGCGACGATGCATTGAGAGCGCTTTTACGAACAATGCATGCACAGTTTGTGTTTCAACGGGTTTGTCCGTTCGTTCGACGGACATCTGCACCTTCCCCTGAAATGTTTCTCGCATTTTCCCAGATAGAGTGTTTCGAACTGTGCGAAGATCGTTCAGAGACATCGTCTCCATGATCTTCAGAGACGGTTCGAACTCAGCGATCGTCTTCGCATGATCGGCCACCATTTCCTTCCTCAGAGCAACAATAATTCCATCCAGTGCCTGACGCTCGGTTGGTGTGAGCGTTTTCTGTTGCGCATCGGTCTGCCTTAGTTCTTCTGCCCAAATAATGCGTGAAACGACTTGCATCGAAGGCACGACGGATTTCAGTTTTTGAACTTCGCCCAATGCCTGCTTTTCCCACGCTTGTATCGTCGTATCCTGCTGCATGTACACCGCAAGCTTCGGATACTTTGCGAGGTATGAACGATATTGCATCAGCGTTTCTACATACCCTTTCAAATGTGCCTCTTCATATTTCCAAAGTGTCGACCGGAGACTAATTTGCTCCATCGTTGCAAGATCGTCCGGGTTGGACGACTGCAATCCCCACAGCTCAAGTGAGTGAGATTTTGTCGCCTGCTGTACGAGTTGATCGAAGTGAAGGTACTTGAGACGAAGCAGCTCTGTTCGCTGCCGCTCCTGGAGCTCAGCTTTTACCGTAGAAGCACGGTATGTTTTGTCTGGCTGCAACTCCGGATCCTGATACATCGCATGCTTATTGCCGGCGATCTGCTTCAAATCGTCTGCACCTGCAAACAGTTGTTCCCTCGGCGGGACTTCAGGCGCCTTCTTCGGCTGTTCAGCTGGCTTTGGCTGTTCGTTTGTTTCGGCCATAGATGTTTGTGTGTTTGTAAGACTATGTTAGGCCACGGGCCCAGATGCTGGTGGCGGCATTGGCGGCTGTCCACCCGACGGCAACATCTCTTCGAAGTTAGGAATTTGCGGAATGACACCACCGCCAGGAACTTCGAGGCCAGGGCCCATACCAGGTAAACCGGCAGCAGGTGCTTCACTAGCTCCCTCCAATGCTCCCATCGCGCCTTCACCTGCAAGTCCGTGCAAAATCGCCGCGCCCTCGTGCAGATATCCCCAGCCGTACCACGCGAGCAGCGCAAGTGCGGCAGCGGAGAGAACCGGATGATCGTACATCACTTGGCCAGTCCACTTGATCGGCGCCCAGAGGACGTTTCCGACCGTGCTAGCCGCCTCCGTTGTCCACCGCCACGTTTTTCCGAGAAGCGTTTCTTTGCGTGCAAATTCCTGCTGGTGCAAACGGTATGTTCGTTCAACTGCTTCAGAACGACCATTGAGACCGTACTTGTGCAACTCCTCAACCATTTGAGCTTGATCCATGTTTGAATCCTTTAATGTCTTCAAGACATCAGGTCCGTAGGTCTGTTCAATGTGCGCATCAAGCTCCTCAACAGTTTCCATATGCGGAAACTCCACTGTCAGGAGCTTCTGACCGCCGCCGTTGTCCGTTACAGAAGATGCCATCTTAGACGAGAGAAATGGAAGCGTTTGTTTCAAGAATATCGTGGCGAATGTGCGAGAAACCGGCGAGCCCCTTCACATCGTTGTCCGTCTTCGTCTGCGCAAGAAGTACTCGCAGAAGCGCGGTCACGCCCTGCGCACCGATTGTGAAGAAGAACTCTGGCAACGCAGATTCGGGGATACTCTTCAATTTCGAGGAATCCGGCTTTCCGCCTTTCATTAACGTTTCGACGAATGCCTTCAGCTCTGGAACTAAATCAAACCGCGCCATGCTGGCCCGCACTTTCAACACTTCCGCGCTCTCAAACGCAGTCGCCACCTCCGTCTTCACCTCCCATCCTGCACGTAACCCGTCAGAGAGCTTCGCGAAAACCGCGGCTTCCTCGGGCAACAGATAGAGAGTCGTATTGGTCTTCATCTCCTTGATTATACTCTTTTTAACGCAAAATTCAATCGTTCAGCGCTGCACGAAGCGCAGACTCCCCCGTCTCCGCCAACCCCGTCGCTCGCTCGATTTCCCTGGACTGCGCGAGCGATGCCACTGCCTCGAGCTTGTCCCCCGCTGCCTGCGACACCACTGTCAGCGGCACACCCGCCGCAACGGCTGCCAATGCACCATGGAATCGCTCACAAATACAATGCGATGCGGTCGCAAGAAGCTCCATCAGATCATCCGCCGTCCGGATCGTCCGAACCGACGCCTGCGGGTACTGCACCCGGAGCATCTCGATCACCTTCCGCTCCCGGCGATCATCGGGCTGGAACAGCGCGATCACGACCTCGGTGTGACGGAGATTCGTCGCATGGTTTTCGAGCGTTGTTCGGAACGCCGCACCCGAGGTATGACGCGGAATTAGGACGTATACATTTTGTGCTCGGTGCTCTCGTTTTTTGCTGAGGAATAACAAAAAAACAGGGTCGAATGTATGGATAACTTTTGTGTTCATCTTCCAGGAGGCAATGCGCGCAGCCGAAGCCTCATCACGTACCGAGAGGTGCGACGCCCGACGGACGACCCACCGTGCAATCCCCTCTCCGAGCGCTGTCTTAAACGGACCGATTCCCTGGAAGGCTAGAACGATCTTTTTCCTGCAGAGCCACGCAAAAAAGGCATGTAAACCCCATAGGAAACAGGCCTGTACTGACTCAATGTCGGTGAAGAGGGTTCCACCACCGAACACGACAGCGTCTGACCGACCAATCGCACCAATAGTGCGCCACCACGGCGTGCCCAGAAGCGACCGAATTCCTGCTGGAAGACGTGGCATTTCCCCTCTCTCAGGACGCGCAGAAACCACTGTCCACTGCGCATCCGGAAACGCGCCGAGGAAGTATTCCTTCAGTGCCTCGTCACCGAAATTCCCGACCCCGTAATTGCCGACTAACACAGCTCGCATACATGAATCGTATCAGGCAAATACGACCGAGTAATGGCAAAATAAGCCCGGCGAAGCTCGCGAGCGAAGTCGGGCGAGGACAAATCAGGCCGCCTGCTCAGGTGCCTTCTCTTCGGCCTTCACGGTCTCTGGCTTAGCTTCCACAACGGGCGCTTCAGCCTGCTGCGTTGCAATATCTTTCTCGACCTTCAACGATTCGAATTCACCCTCGTTCGTGAAGCGCTCGATCATGCGTGCAGACTTGCCCGTGCGACCACGGAGGAAGTTCAGGCGTGCACGGCGAACCTTCGCGACCTTCTTCACCTCGATCTTCTCGAGCGACGGTGCATGCAATGCGAAGACCTTCTCGACGCCGATACCAGACACCACCTTGCGGACAGTGAAGGAGCGATCCGTCGCGACGTGGCCTTTATGGACGCCGATCACAATACCTTCGAAGATCTGCACGCGCGTCTTCTCCCCTTCCTGGATGCGCTCGTGCACGCGCACAGTGTAGCCCGGCTGAATGTCCGGAACGCTGCGGAGGAACGGCCTGGCCTGTTCGTGGAGATGAGCGGACGGCATGGAGAAAAGTGTGGGGAGAGCCTACAGAGGCGATGTACCCCTGTAAAGGGAGATTCTACGGCTCCTTAGCGGTTTGCCTCGTCAATCTGCTTCTGCAGCTGGTTGAGGACGACCATGTGGCGCGGATCGTTGAGAATTTCGATGACAAACCGGTCTTTCAAGCTCAAGCGGTAGAGGAAATCGGCTTCGGAGAAGATCGAGTACTTGATGTACTTCATCTGCGGATCCTGGAGCAACAATGCCTCGATCACTTCTTTCTTCACGTCACCGACGATGAGGAGATCGACCTTGCTCTCGCTACTGACAAACGCACCTG
>CAYQJY010000083.1:0-4412 GCA_964418005.1 uncultured Candidatus Peribacteria bacterium | reverse complement strand
CCTCAATCTCCTACACTTTGAGCCTCAGCTCCTCGATAATCGACGCATCCAAGAAAGCGGCCGTGATGAAGACTCCCGCCTCCGAGAGCGTAAATTTAATATCCTCATGCCCATTCTCGTCCACATCCACTTCGATTTCAGCAATGCGCTTCGTTGTGGTGACCGTGATGTTCTCTGTAATAAAGTGAACGGTCACCAGATCGCCGACGACCACATCGCTGTACTGCAGACCCGTCACAGAGTTGGAGCCTGTGGCTGGATTGAATTTCTTTGATGCGAGTGTCGGCTCTACGCGGAAGTCGGTGATGGGATTGGCTCTCTGTGAGAGATATGAAGTGGTGATTGAATCGAGCGTCGTTTGATTATTCGCATCGTTAAAGTTTTTCCTTTCGACGAGCAATCCATAGAGCGCGATGCTTGCAGTATCCGTTTGTGTGCTTGTGATCGGCGATCCGCCAGACGACACTCCAATAACTTTGTTTGCCATCGGCCGACCATCGTCACCGATATTAATTCTATTCACGTTCGACCCCGGTTGCCCGTCTCTTCTGAAGGTAAGAGTTACGATAGTGCTCTTGTCTGAGCCGAGCGCGGGTACGAAATTGAACGCACCGGCATCGTTAATCTCAAACTCCGCATTATGTGCCTGTGCGAGCTGTTCCCATGCACGCAGGATTTCTCTCCTGTCCATTGTCAGATCCCGCGTCGTTGTTACTCCACCCGTTCCCGTCACGATGCCTGTGTTTTCATCGTTTGTATTCGTATCGGTCAGCAGACCGAACGCCTCGGTGCTGCCCTGTCCATTGAATAGCTCGTTGCCACCCGTGTAGCGCTTGAGGAAGAGATCGAGCATGCCAACGCACAGCACTTCAATTTCGTTATCCACCTCGTTCGTGGCTTCTATGTACCCGAACCACACAGCTTCGTAATCGCCCGACGTATCGCGTTTCTTGCGGTATAAGCGAACACGCCGATAGTGCCGCAGGTTTTCCTCCGTGGCCTTCTCGTGGAACTTCTGCATGGAAAAAACCATTTTCCCCGCAGCGTTGATTCGCTTGCCCCAGCTGCGCACGGTGATTGCAGGCGAGAAGAGCACCGTCTGTACGGCCGAAGTACCCGTTGTTTGGTAGATGTCGATGCGGTACATATCAAATCCAAGCGTCCCTCCACTGAACGGCTAGTTGCCCCGAGAGATCGGCAGGCGTTGCATCTTGGAGGGTGAAGTCGTTGTCCCCCGGTTCAATGAAAATCCAATCGGATGCTGTAGTGAGAGCGCCGCTTTGATCCGTTTCCACTCCGAGCGTGCTTGTCTTGATGATCGTTTGATTCGCAACGTTGATGGTGAGTGTTTCTCCCGACAAAAGAGCAACACCCGCGCCATTGCCAAAATCCATCTCCCTGCCGGTCGTGGTGTTCTTCACTCGCGGATTCGTCGTCGGACCAGAAACAACGATCACAGGTGGCGTTCCGAATGTTCCGTTACTGGTAGCAGTGAGGGTGGCTGCATAGGTGTCTTGAATGACCATCAAATCGCTATCTCCGAAGCTGGGAAGATCGCCGTCCTGCACAGTGAGCGTTGTTGTGAGGAAGGATTCTGGACCCGTTTGGGAGTTGAGTGTCTGCGCATACAGCGCAGGATCCTTCGCGTACATGACGAAGGAGAATTTGCGCATTTCCGGTGCTGCAACATCCAGCAGTCCGAATTCCGGTGGCTCGATGAGCTTTGCGTAAATCTGCTTTCCAATGCCGTCTTCATCCGCGATCAATAGGAGTTTGTAGCCATCGTCCCCGTCGAAATCCTGAGCCACTGAGAGTCCGATTGCTCTGACCAGATTCTTCTCCATCGTTTTGCGCACGGCTTGCGATGATGCGTGTATTTCTCCCTTAAACGGAAGAATGCGCGCCTGATACTGCGAGAGACTATCCTCGGTGCCGTGCCCTCCCTGCTTATCCTTGTCCGTTTTGCGCGTTGAGAGTGTGGAGAGAAGCTCCGGCGTGTCTTTCAGTACATAGAAGTCACTGGCCGCAGAGAGGTTCTGGTTGAGGAGAACGCTGCCAATGGTGACTTCGATCTCAAGAGCCATATATGCACAAAAAACCCCGCCGCCCGAGGGCGGTTGGGTTTCAGATATGCCTTTATTCTACGCCTAGAACGCCTTACGCGCATGCCAGCGCACCATGCGGGGATTTGCCATCGCCTTTCCACTATCCCCGTGGAAATGCTGCGTGAGCTTCAGGCTGCGCGAGTTATTCATGTTGTTTGTCGTCACTGCTCCACCATCCGCAAAATGCGGCACGGGGAACTTCATGTTATTGATCGCCTCAAGAAGTGGGCGGTGCATTTTCACGGCTGCAGCGCGCACGACGAATTCACCGCTACTGAGCATGGCGGGAACCTTATCGTCTGTCGGACCACCCGCACCGAATACAAGGCCACCACGAGCGAACTTCGCCGCGCTCCGCGATGCGGACTGCGCCGCTTGGATTGCGGAGATGGCTTCCATTGCTTTCTGCTTTATCGCATCGAAGCGCGCTATTTCTGCATTTTTGAATGCCTCCTGCGCTTCGTTGCGTAGCGCCACCTGCCCGACAAGCGCGTTGGTGATGTCCAATTGCAGTTGCCGGTTCAAATCCAATTCCGTCTGCAGCGCGTTTCTCTTGTCTTGCAGCTCATCGGCATGCCTCTTTTGCGCGGCCGTCAGTTCATCGCCATTGGCCTTTAGGAATTCCTCCAGCCGCTCTTCTTGGAATGCCTTCTCCAGCTCTTTGCTCAGTTCGATCTCTCGTTCCTTTTGCTTCAATGTCTCCTCGGCAATTGCTTTTTCCGAATCGAATTGAAGCTGCAGCTTTTCAAAGATGCTCTTCGCATTGGCAAGTTTATCCAGCTCTTTTACGAATTCGACGACCTTTGGATCGAACTGCGCACCACCCTCGAGGAATTTCTGTCCCTCTTGGAACGTCTGCTTCGCCTCAAGCAGCTTTTCCATATCCGACTGATCAAGTTCCGATTTTCCATCGAGTTCATCAATGGTTTTTCTGGCTTCCACAAGCTGCGTTGCGATGTCTTTTGCGAGACTCACGCGCTCGGATCCTTCTTTTCCAAACCGCGCATCGAATTCTTCTCGCAATTCAAATGCCTGCTCTGTCAGATCCTTCAGGCGCTTCAGTGAATCCTGCGTCATATCCTCCAGCTCTCCTTGGAGCTTATCGACTTCTTTCGTCACATCGCCAAATTCATCCTGCAATTCCTTCGTTTGTTCAGCCATGCCTTCCAGCAGATCCTTGAAGTTGCCCGCGCGACGCACATCAAATGCAGCACCGGCATCATCGCCGATGCGCTTGAGGATGCGTTCTTCCTTCTCCGAGATACCCACTGTGTTTTTCCTCACCTCCAAGACTTCTTTCAGTATTTCTCTGCGCTGCTTTAGCGCTTTCACGTTCGCCTCATCGATCTCCTGTTGAGATTTTTCCAACTCTTTTTCTTCCTTCTTTTGCTCTGCAGTTTTTCCTCCTCCCTTTTCCTTATCGAGAGAATCTATATTCACTCCTCCTCCCCCAAATTTTGGAAGAGGCGCACTGCCACCCCTCAGTTTGCTCGTTTCCTCAACAATTTTCCGTGCATCCCTGAAGCGTTTTGCAAGTGCTGCTGCAGAGTCTCCGCCATCTATACCTTCTTTGATGAGAAGATCGGCCGCGCCTTTCTCCGCAAGTCCCACAGCCTCGAATGGCTTACGCACAACACCGGCGCTGAACTTCACGAACCCCTCTAGCGCATCTTTAATGCTCGCACCAAGGACTATCATGTTCTCGATTAAGTCACCGATAGCTCGGCCTACTTCTCTAATGAATGGGATCGCTGCCTGAAAGCCGATTGTAAGTCCCTCAAGGACAACATCGATTGCGGGTTGTAGCTGCTCACCGAATGCATTCCCGAGATTCGTCACCGCCTCACCCAAGCTACTCATGCGCTTCTTCGTCGTGTCCGATGCGCGCTCAAATTCCTGCTGCAGCGATGATCCAGAATCAGTGAGACCATCAACGGCATCCTGCGCGCCCTTGGATGCCTGCTCAGCAGTTTTCAAATTGGCAGCAAATCGCTGTAATCCTTTATCGGTTGCCAATTTTGCGAGTTCGCGTGTGAGACGACGATCACCGATGCCGAGTCCCTCGAGAACGGATCCGATATCGCGCCCTGTCTGGCGCAGCCCATCGAGGAATATTGCGAACGCGGCCACTGGATCTTCTGCGAATGTTTTCTTGAATTTTGGACCCATCTCCGCACCGAGGAATTTTGCGAACTTGTCCGTATCCTTCTGCATCTCGAAGAGCGCCGACTGGAAGCCCGTTGAGAATGCCTCTGGCTCTGAACCCACCTCTTCCATTGTCGCGGCAAGCGCCAGCAGGGATTCCTT
>CAYQJY010000082.1:0-4482 GCA_964418005.1 uncultured Candidatus Peribacteria bacterium | reverse complement strand
CCTGAAGAAATCGAGGTAGGCTTGCCGGATTTGGTCGGTTGACATCGGTTTCACGTCGGAGAGTGTACAGGAGGGCCAGTACTGGCGAAAATACGCTATTTTTGCTATACTGAGGGGAATACGCACATCCATGCTCGCATCGTCCATACTCTGCTGGCTACGCCTGAACGCTGTTTCCATCACGCTCTCCGTCGACGCATGAAAATTTTCCATCTTCTGTATCGGTACGGAGGGCTCATTGTTCTTACAATTGCGCTCACCTCGGTGATCGGTTCGCTGACGATCGTTCTGTTCCTGCGCGCGACAGATGCACTCGATCGACAATTGCGCGAAACACTCCGTGCGACGGCCATCTCGGCCGCGTTTTCGATCGACGGCGACGATCTCGCGGATATTCGCGGTCCGGGTGACATGCTCAGTCCTGCATACCTCAAAATTGCCGCACTTCTTCGGAATATCACAGCCGAAATTCCGCAAGCTCGTTTCGCGTATATCCTTCGTCGAACGGACAATCCTTCTATGCTGGAGTTCGTCGTGGATGCTGACGCCGGACGTTCAATCGATGAGCTTGATGAAAACGACAACGGTATTCTTGACCCCAATGAAGAACCCTCATATCCCGGAGAGCAGTATGACATCAGTGATGCGCCCGCTCTTCAAAGCGAGGCGTTCCTTCATTCTACAACCGATCCACAAGTCACGGTCGATCAATGGGGGGAGTTGCTCTCAGGCTACGCGCCGATTTATAGTTACTCGACGAACGACGTGGTTGCTGTCATCGGTATCGATATGGATGCGGCTGATTTCCGCGCACATACGCGTAGTGTTCTCTCCCCGTATGCGGTGCTGTTCATTTTTGTCCTTGCGGGCCTGCTTGCTGCAGGCATCGGTCTGTACGTCGAATCGCGCCAATTGCAGACACTGGCGCGTATGAATGCGGAGCGGTCCGGTCTCCTACAGCTCACGTTCCATCAGCTCGGGGAGCCGATTACCATCTTGCAGTGGGCGATCGAGACGCTCGATGACGTGAAGAACGATACGAATGAGTTGAACAAGATCCTGCCAGAAAATCTCATGGATATGCGAGAGGGAGTTCGAAGGTTGGGAAGCATCATCGATACGTTGCAGGAAGCCGAGAAAGTCGAGCTCGGAGTGTTCACGAACAATCCAGTTGAGCAGTCTGTGAAACACTTCCTTGAGGGAGTTGTTTCGATTGTTGCGCCCGTGGGCCAGTCCGGTACAGGTCGCGTTTCTCTCGATGCTCCCGATACGACATTCTCCTTTGATCCCCATCTTCTCACCATCGTGCTTCGAAGGCTTCTCGAGAACGCGCTTGAGTTCTCATCGGCTCGGAGCCTTGTTCATGTCCGCGCGTTCGAGGAAGGGAAATGGCTGCGTATCGACATCATCGATTCCGGGTGTGGCATTCCCGAAGAGGACGTTGCCCATCTCTTTGAAAAGTATCGCCGTGCCTCGAATGCCACGACGATGAAACCGGATGGCAATGGCCTCGGACTCTACATCGCAAAGGGGATCGTTGAGCTGATGGGAGGGAAGATCGCCGCTCGTAGCGAACTGGGCCACGGCAGTACATTTACCGTTTTCCTGCCATTCTCGCGTCCATAATGCATCGGAGGCTGTTGCAACATTCCTCGTCGCGGGTACCATGCTTCGTCCATGGCCCTCGGCGTACCATCAGAATGGACTGAATTTGAGGAAGACGAAGTGTCGGCTGCTCCCGCGGACGATGAGGCTATTTTCGATGATGAGGCAGAGGGGGAAGAGGGCGAGGAGCCGACAACCGATGAGGAATTGCAGGCACTTCTAACGGAGGGTGACACAGGCGCGTTCATTGATGATCCCGTGCGTATGTATCTTATGCAGATGGGAGAGATTCCGTTGCTCGATCGGAACAAGGAAATCGAGCTGGCCGCCGCGATCGAGAGCAAGAAGAAACACTTCCGTCATATCGCTCTCTCGAATCCCGTAGCGATGCGCATCGTGGCGAATCGGTTGAGCAAGCTTATGAAGAAACAGGGTGGTGGACGATTCGGATCGATCGTCAACGCGAGTGATTTTTCGAATGTATCGGAGGAGCAAGTTCGCGGTCGCCTTCCGGAGAATCTCAAGACAATCAATACCCTCTTGTGTGAAAATCGGAAAACATTCCTTACCATCGCTCATCGCAAGCACCGGCGTCATCTGAATGTTCGTGCAGAGGGAAAGAAAGCAGTCATTCGTCATCGGACGAACGCCGTTCGCTTGGTGGAGGAACTTTCCCCGCGTCAGAACATCGTCGAAGATGCGTTCAAGGTTTTAAAGAGCTACGTGGAGCGGTTGGATCGCATCGCACAGAACCTCGAAGAGATTCGGATACGGAGGGAAAAGGTTCAGGATGACGTGGGTATCGCCGTGCTCGATCAAAAGGAAGAGGCACTCGTGCGGGAGCGACGATTGATTCTGATCGCTGCCGAGGAATCGGAGCGGAGCTTGCGCGAACGCGTTGCGCGGGGGAATGCGGTTCAAGAGGGGTATATACAGAAGAAGAAGGAACTGACGGATGGGAATTTGCGCCTCGTCGTGTCAGTCGCAAAGAAATATCGAAATCGGGGTTTGCCGTTCCTCGATCTGATCCAGGAGGGAAATGCCGGTCTCATGCGTGCCGGCGACAAGTACGAATACCAGCGGGGGTTCAAATTCAGCACGTACGCTACGTGGTGGATCCGCCAATCAATCACCCGTGCCATCGCCGATCAATCGCGAACGATTCGCGCGCCAGTACACATGATTGATGTGCTCAGTACAGTTCGATACGCCACGCTCGATCTCTTTAATGAGTTGGGTCGCGAGCCGACCTTCGAGGAGCTGGTTGTGAAAACCGGTATGAAACCGGAAGATGTGAGGAATGCGCTCACAATGAACCGAATACCTGCGTCGCTCGATGTTCCTATAGGCGATTCCGACGGGAGCACGTTCGGTGAAGTTCTTCCGGGGGACGATGGTAGCGAACCGGAATCGTCCCTCGATTCGTCGTTGCTCCGAAGTCGGATTCAGGACGTTCTGCGGACGCTTAACCAGCGTGAGCGGGAGATTATTCGTTTGCGGTACGGTTTGGACGATGGGTACGAGTACACGCTTGACGAAGTGGGGCAGATTTTCAAAGTCACACGCGAACGGGTACGACAGATCGAGTCAAAAGCAATCAAGAAATTGCAGTCGCCGTATCGCCGCAAATCATTGAAGGGGTTCATGGATCTCAATGGGCACGATGTCGATGTGCCAGAGGAGTGAATGTGCTAGAATGGGAGTTCAGCTCTCTTACACCGTCCCGCAGTAACTGCTTTGCAATACGCAGGACAACGGCCGATTCGCTTCGTACCGATTTCGCTTTTCCTCGCAGCGCTCGAAGACTTTGGTCCCGTACTCCATGCTTCGCATGACTACAGGGCTCGCGTATGTCCATCATGGAAGATGATGGCTTGCCGTGTAGTCACCGAGCGAAGCGAGGTGTACTACACGGGGATGACAGGCCTCGACAGCGTGATTCCGGATGTACGACGCTCCGATTCGGGATCGCGATAGTTCCCGTCACCCACAGTCGCACCCAATATTTGCCACAAGCAAATTCATGGATACGGTCCGCGGGATCGCCAACGGCGCTCTCGTTCCGGCCTACGCCTAATCGATCCTCTTACCAGGATCACGTCTCCCGCCGACTCCTGCTGAGCAGGTCAGACGTCATAGCAGGAACAAGCAGTAGCCGATGCTCTACTGTTAAAACTTGAGCATCACCCCCGCCGCGTTTCCTTGTTCCTTCCTGAGCGCGTGCGGAAACGGAAGGTTCATAATCGTACGGGCTCTATGTTCGCACGTTGGACCCGGGTTCAATTCCCGGCATCTCCACCATTCGACTCGGCCGCTGCTGCGGCCTCGCTCATGGTAAACCATCCATGTTTCAGTGGTTCTTTTATCGTGCTATTGCGGACGAGCCGAATGACCCTGAGCGAGCGGAGCGAGTCGAAGGGCCATTTCCTTCGCTCGCTCATGGTCCTCGTCCGCCGCAGGCGGACTCGGGCCATCTTTGCATGTCGGAAATACGAGTCGAATGACCCTGAGCTTGTCGAAGGGTCATTTGCTATAGTCGTGTTCTATGGAACCCTCCATCAACTATCTCGCTGTATTCCTCGCGGCTGTTGCGACGACGCTCGTCGGCTTTTTCTGGTATTCGAAACTCCTGTTTGGAAAACAGTGGTCTCGGCTTATGGGCTATACCGATGAGACGTTAAAAGAGGCGCAGAAGGGCCTCGGAGCGCTGTACGGCGTCAGTTTTCTTCTCTCATTGCTGACGTCGTATCTCCTTGCACACGTTGCTGCACTCTCCGACAATTTCTACCCCTATGGAACGCTACAGACCGCTATCACGTCAGCGTTTTTCATGTGGCTTGGATTTGTGATGCCTGTGCAATTCACCGGCGAGGTCTT
>CAYQJY010000081.1:0-4581 GCA_964418005.1 uncultured Candidatus Peribacteria bacterium | reverse complement strand
GTTTTCTGACTGCCGTCGTCTATTTCCAATTTCTCGATGCGTACGTGCAGGCGTCGCCTCATAAGAAACATGATGCAGCGTTTGCCGCGATGTTCTTCGCTGTCAGCGGGATTCAGTTAGTGTTCTCTGTTGGATTTCTGGAGATAACGATTTTCTCCATGATTCCGCTGCTTGCGTACCTTATTGCGGCCTTGTGGTACCTTAATCCCAATTACTCTCGCAGCGTTTGGTCGGCGGCACTTCCATCCGCGTTGTTAACGTTCGCGTCCCTCGTGCACGGACAGTGTACCTTTCTCACTCCGTCGATCATCTTCTTGCTCGCAATGCGGTTGAGAGGCGAAAGCCGCAAAACTACCACACTGCATATATTTTCCACTTTGGCGGGAGTCGCCGTCGTATTCTTCGGCGTACTCGCGCTTCTCCGGCTCACTGGATATAACATTGTGCCCGGCGATATCTACGGCGGCGGCGACAACCGCAGCATTGTGTTGTTGTTCCAGACCAGTCCACCGGTGACGGCCTTCACCGTTGCATTTGAGCCGCTCCATCTGACGGTCTTCTCGAATATTTTGCTCCTACTGTTCCCGGCGTGGGTGTTGGCGATGCCGTGGACCCCATCACAATGGAAAATATGTTTGGAATGGGTACGAGTGCCGGCGCACTCCTTCCTACTGATTACCGCTTTGGGGTACATGGCCTTTGCCTTTCTTTATAGTTTCGATCTGGGCTTCCCGCGCGATTTCGATCTGATGTTTACGATGGGGACGCCGTTCATCCTCGTATGCTCGCTCCTCGCAGTTCGCTTGCATCATCCTCGTACGCTTATAGTGGCTCTTATCATTTCCGCGCTACTGACGCAGATACTCTTTGGGGCGTACAGGGTCTACATATAGGCCACAAGACAGGGTGAAGCTGGCTAGCGGGAACAATCAATGAGCCGAATGTTTGTGTTTTCCTGGAAGTCTGGTAAAAAAGCGACTTCGACCGTGGGGTTTCCACGGGAATCCAGGATTTGACGTGCTTTAAGGGAGGAGATCGTAGGCATGAAGGGGTGAGAAAACGGGGAGGGTTATACCGATTCGCTCGATTCCAAACAAGGCTGCCGATAAAAAACTTGCACAGCTGCAGTTGGACACGGTATAAGCACGGCTTCGTTTTTCCTCTTTCCCCATGTCACTCGCGTTTTCATCTCGCTCCGTTCTGCATTCAACTGCCCCCGCTGAATACGATCTCGTGAACGTCATCGGCTATCCAAACAGTGGGAAGGACACGCAAGTGGCACACCTGAGAGCATCTCTTAAGAATAAAGGTCGGGAGTACCAGCTGGTTGGTACGGGAGACGCGTTGCGGAATGCGAGATCGGCTGGTACAGAGCTTGGTAAAAAAGCTGCTAAATATATGGATGAAGGCAAGCTCGTGCCGTCAGAGATCATCAATCCTGCCGTAGAGTCCTTGGTAACTCAGTACCATAACAACAAAGAAACGCGCAAAAAGTTATGGATGTTCAATGGGTACCCGCGCGCGAAAGATCAGGTGGATCCGTATCTAGATCTTGTCCGTACATTCGGGCGCAAGGATGTATCGCTCGTGTTGAGTCTTGGCAGCCCTGAGCAAGCCATTGAGATCATGCTCCTACGTGCAGCGAAGCGCGTACAAGACGCGATCGATGCCGACATAGAGCCGCGTGCAGACGATGATCCGAAGATCGTCGTGGAGCGCTACAGTGAAGCCCGCGATCAACTCGATCCGGTTGTAGAGCGCCTGATGAAAGAGGGGTTCGTTGTGATGATTGATGGCGCCGCGCCAGAACAGATCGTAACGCGTACGATTCGCCAGCGCATGGAGAGTATTGGTGTGCTTTGAGTTTTTATCGAAGAATGGAGCCGTCGACCAGGATTGAACTGGCGACCACCTCCTTACCATGGAGGTGCTCTACCACTGAGCTACGACGGCCCGTTGAAGAAGGAGCGGGGCGGAGTGTACTAGGCCATAGGGGGCTCTGCCACCGTTTCCACCCACGATTGCACGGGAAGGCCCTGCTGGAGCCGTAGGGTGTTTTGCAATGTGTGGAGGCAGAGGAGGGCACACTTCAGACGGCGTTCGCTCACGGGGACGCCCAGGAATTCAAGGACATCCTTACGCTTGAGGGAGAGGAGTTCTTCAAGGGGCTTGCCGATGATGTGCTCGGAGAGGAGTGACATTCCCGCCTGACTGATCGCACACCCCGATCCGTTCCAGGTGAGATCCGTCAGGATGCCGTCTTGTACCTGCACTGCAACGGTCAGGCGATCACCGCAGCTGATGTTTACTTCCTCATGGGGTGAGGAGGAGTTTTCAAGCACCCCCGTATGACGCGGGTGTTTGTAATGCTCGAGGATTTGGTCTGCGTACACGTCCATGTCAGCGATGGAGAAGTTTTTGAGCCGTGCGAATGGCAGGCGCAAGTGCGCGTATGTCTTCCTCCGTTGTGTAGATGCCGACTGATGCGCGAACCGATGCTTCGATGCCGAGTGCTGCGTGGAGTGGTTGGGCGCAGTGATGTCCCGCACGGACGCAGACGCTTTCATTCCCCAGAACCTCGGCAATGTCGTGGGGGTGGATGCCCTCAACAACGAAGCTGATGCATCCATGAACGGAATCATTCGCAGGCCCCAACACTTGAATACCTTGTACTGACTGCAGTTCGCTGAGTAGCAGTGCGATGAGTGTGTGCTCATGCGCTATGCGATCGTTCCATGACCACTGCCTCTGCCACTCGAGCGACGCGGCGATTCCCACCGCTCCGAGGAGGTTTGGTGTTCCTGCTTCGAAGCGAGTCGGCGCATCTGCGGGGATGAATCCATCAGTTGTGACGGTGCGGACCATGCCACCACCAGTCATGAATGGGGGCATATCGGCCAGAATCGCTCGCTTCGTATAGAGTAGTCCGATGCCCGTCGGACCGTAGAGTTTGTGTCCGGAGCAGGCGAGGAAATCACAATCGAGTGTTCGTACATCGATCGGTGCATGGGCTGCGAGTTGTGCGGCATCGATGCAGACAAGAGCGCCGTGCTCGTGTGCTTTCTTTGTGAGCAGTTGCAGGTTGGGGCGAACTCCAAGAACATTACTTTGACCCGTGACAGCGAGAAGTCGCACACGTTCATCCCGAAACACCGATTCGATATCGCTTTCCCTTAATTGTCCGTTGGGTTCGATGTCGATCCATCGCACATCGATACCTCGACGTTCCTTCAGCGTCAGCCACGGCGTGATATTACTGTGGTGTTCGAGGGTTGTGATGACAACGGCATCGTCTTCGCTCCATCGCTCACCGAGTGATGCTGCGACGAGGTTGAGGCCCATCGTTGTACCCGATGTAAAGAGGACTTCGTCGGCGAATGCGGCATGCAGAAATTCCGCTGCGACCCGCCGCGCATGTTCGAAGGCGTCCGTCGATTCGTTCGAGAGGGGATGAAGCCCACGGTGTACGCTGCCAACACCCGATCTCGCCCGTTCACGCACGGCATCGATTGCCGCGAGCGGCTGCTGCGTTGTCGCTGCAGAGTCGAGATACGACACGTTCGATCGTAACCCGAAGAACGGAAACTGCCCGCGAATGGAGGAATCTGCAGCCATTGTCGCAGGAGTATAGGCCCATTCTTATTGGGCAAGCCACCCGCATCCGGCTACAATTCACGCATATTTTCCGCTTCCAGATGAACGAATCGACCCAACGCCAGTTGTCGCTCGCCTTCCTGATCGTCCTTCTTCTCATCGGGGCGTTCGTGACGATCTCGTACTACGCGGTTCCTGTGCACCAGGCAGCGATGCTCGACGATAGCGGGAAGCAGTTCGTTTCGTCCGCGTGCCAAGGGTGGGGCTTCATCTGCAACGGACTCTTTACGATTCCGCCGGTCTTCTTCGCGTTGCTCTCCGGGTTTTCGCCGCTCACGACCTACGTCGTTCTGAGCCTTCTCATGCTCGGGGCCTTCTGTACGCGCACATTCATGCGTAACGAAGAGTGGAATCTGCGCGTCACACTCTCGCCACTGATTGTCCTCGGTCTCTTTGTGCTCGCTTCGTGGGGCATTCTCATGAGTCTTGCATATTCGAATGCCAACGGATTGCCAATGAATACCGTCATTGAACCTACAGCGCAGACCTATCCTGACATGGGACCGGAAGGATTGGAGCAGCTTCGAACGAATTTCGAGAATCTCAAGGCACGCGGATGTCTCGTGCAGAGGGGAATGACGAACGCAGGCGCGGGAAGTTACAGTTACCGCTTTAGCTGTATGCAAATCGGGTTCGTTTCCCGTGTGCTGTCACAGCTCGCGATGCTCCTGCTCATTGCATTCAATGCATTGGTCCTGGGTCGCGCGGCGCTGCGTGCAATGCGACTTCGTGATTTCCCGCTTATTGCCGAAGGGACTCTCAGCGCAGGCCTTGGGGCGTGCTTGCTCGTAGCCATCCTATGGTGCGTTGCGATGTTCGGCGCTTACACGAGTACTGTCGGATGGGCGTTGCTCATCGGCATTCCGCTTGCAGGGTATGTCCAGAGCCTTTACTGGCTGCGTGCCGCGTGGACTGAGCGCTGGGAAC
>CAYQJY010000080.1:0-4585 GCA_964418005.1 uncultured Candidatus Peribacteria bacterium | reverse complement strand
ACTGCGTTTGGGCATTCTTGAATTCCTCCTCACTGCCCTGTTTCACGATAAGGCGCACGCCTTGGATCAGGATGAAGACCGTGACGAGCGTCGCAACAACCAGGCGCATGTAGAAAATAATGTTACCGACTCCCTCATTCACTGGCGCGTCGTTGATGAGCGTTGTGCGGGCTCCTTGTCCCACCGCTTCGACGATATATGTGCAGATGCCGACGATCGCGCACGCGGTGACGGCATAACCGTAGGCGAGTTTCGTCGCGCTCGACGTTTCCTGGGAGTCCGGCTCAAAGAGCAATTTCAAACCGTACTGTAGGAACATGAAGATCGCCGTTGCGATGAAGATAATGCGTGCAGCAGGGAAGATCGCTGTCCAAAGGTAATCGGACGCGCCCGCAGCACCCCCGAACCCACACGGGATGATGGAAACAGGGCAGGGGACAATGGCTGGGACATTCGGAAGCACAACCTGTGCGTCCGCACCGATCGGGATGAGCAGCGTGAGGGCCAGTGCGAAGAGAGCACCGAGTCGCATAAATCCTTTTATTATAGCCGAAAAACGCCCTTTTTTCAATTTTCAGGGAAGTGTGGTCGTTTCTCTCGTGCGGAACAGGAAATATGGCCAAAAATACCCTTTACAGAGCCATTTTTCGTCCGTACCCTACGCACACCTTATCCGTTCGATTTCCCACTCAGGATAAATGGCAAAGCGCCCCACACCAAAGAAGAAGCGAGCGAAGCGCGCTACACGCATGCAGCATTCGCACTACATCGGCTTGGAAGTCGATCGTATCCGCAATCGCTCCATGTCGCCCTACTCGCGTCCTGCCTCTCCGAAGAACAAGGGCAAGAAAGCTCTGAAGGGCATCACGCGCATTAAAGCGTAATTCTTTCATTTTTTCGCCATGGCTCGTCGCCGCCATTTGTCGCGCATCGCCGTCATGCAGGTGCTCTTCGAGCGCGAGCGCCGACCGAATGTCGATCCGACAGAAGCTTTGACGTTGAATCATGAGGAGCTTGGTGAGATGGACGATGAGTTTGCCGAGGCTCTGCTCGCAGGCGTTTTGGAGAATGAGGAGTCGCTCAAGCAGTCGATCCAGGATCACGCTCCGGGATGGACGCTCGATCGCATGGATCCAGTGTCGCGCTGCATTCTGCAAATTGGCGCATACGAATTGGTCATTTCGAAGGAAGCACCTCCTGCGGTTGTGATGAACGAGGCGATCGATATCGCGAAGGAATTCGGAACCGACGAATCGGGCAAGTTCGTGAATGGCGTTCTCAACGCCATCGCAAACGGGTCGAAGCCCGCGTAACTTTCCACTACACTCATACCATGGCCGGTGCATCCCACGTTGTGCTCGAGAAAGCGATCGGTGTCGCATTCCGCGATAAGGATCTGCTCGTGCAGGCCCTCACGCACCGCAGCGCTGTGCGGGAAAGTAAGCGTGCCGCCCATAACGAACGCCTCGAATTTTTAGGGGACGCTGTGCTAGAACTCGTGGCCACGGAGTACCTTTACCATCTGAGCGACAAGCCCGAGGGCGAACTCACGAACTGGCGCTCTGCCCTTGTGCAGCGTGAGCACCTTGCAGCCGTTGCAAAGGATCTCAAGCTAGGGGAATATCTTCTGCTCAGTCGCGGCGAAGAAGCGAGCGGCGGTCGCGAGCGCGATTCCACGTTGGCCAATGCGCTCGAAGCGCTCATCGGTGCACTCTACCTCGATCGCGGGTTCGAAGCGGCGTCCGTGTTCTGTCACCAGTTTATCTTGGGACGACTTGAAGGACTGCTGGCACAGGGCAAGGATCGCGACGAGAAGAGTTTGTTCCAGGAGCGTGCGCAGGAGAAGCATGGCATTACGCCGCACTACGAGACGATCGATGCCGAAGGGCCGGACCATAAAAAAGAATTCACGACGGCCGTGTTCATCGGCGAGGAGAAAATTGCCGAGGGGAAGGGCATGAGCAAGCAGCGCTCCGAGCAGGCGGCTGCGAAGGCGGGCCTCAAGGCGAAGGGGTGGAAATAATTTTTTGACTAAATTTAAATATTGTTTATAATATATTTATGGGCTCGTTCTACAAACAGGATCGGCTGAGAGAGGTTTTTAGGGTCCCGGATGCGCCCGAAAGTACGTTCGAACTAGTGGATGCATTGCGCAAAGCGGGCGAAAACGACGGGGAGATTTCGAGAGTTCTTGAGAAATTCTCTTATCTTACACCATCGCAAGTTCGAGATTCACTGCTTGAAGTGGCGTCAGCGCCGGATTACGCTTTTGTATCGTTAAAGGCTGCTCTACAACTTGGGCAAAAAGATGTAGTGCAGCATGCCGCGGGCGTTATTCAGACAGCTGCGTTTCTTTCGGATGAAGTGAAAGGCATTGCGAGAGAGCTTCTTGGTTCTAGCCCGGTCAAACGGGTCACCATGATGGGTCACGGACGTGGCAAGAGAAGCGAAGGGGATCGAAGTTCTAAAAGAAGAGGATCGTGAAGGAGGAGGAGTGAAAGAGATTCATCGTTCTGGCTATCACTAGAACGGCATTTTCGTCGTCGGTCTCAGCCGCACCCCTACGCGGGTGCAGCCCATAAACGGTATCCAATGTCTGACATGCCATAATTCCATACATGTCCCAGCCCCATCCCGTTCAGAGCGGTTTTCCCGTGCTCATCACGATCGTAACGCATAAACGGGTGCCCTATTTTGAAGATTCGACAAACGCCCGTGCCGCGATCGAATTATTGTATCGTGTTCGGAAGCTCTATCCGTTTTATTTGTATGGATTCGTTTTTATGCCCGACCATTGTCATCTGTTGATTCGAGTCGTTGCCCCGTTAACCATCACAAGGGTAATGAATTCCTATAAAACCGGCATGTTTTTCGCTGTTGGCATTTCAAAATTTTGGCAGAGCAGATTTCACGTGCGCATTGCTCGAAATCTTCGTGTGGCATTACGGTATGTTCATAAAAATCCTGTGAAGGCGGGTCTTGTGAAACATTCGAATGACTATCTATGGTCGTCGGCGAATGATTTATGGGAGGTGGATCGTTTGGATCATCATAGCCGTTCATTCCGCGCATCAGCTCATCCCTCCTCGTAGCGCAGCCGCGTAGGGCTGCTTCTGAGACCATTACGGTTTTACCCTGGTATTCAGCAGCAGGAGCCTGTCCTGAGCCGTGCCGAAGGGTCACTGGCTGCGATCGAAAAGGAAAGATTTAAAGGCAAAAACTTGAAATGAAAACGAAAATCATGGCCGCTTTTTTTCTGCCCCCAATTCTTCGACCTCCAATCGCGCCGCTTCGCGGAAAGCCCGCCTCGCATTTTCTGAAGCATGTGTTTTGGAAATGAGCATCAGTTTTCCGATTTCGGCGCACCGTTCCCACGAACCTAGTTTTATCGCGAAATTGAGGGCACCGCACAAGTCATCCTGCGCTTTCGCGATCTCGTAACACTCTCCTAGATCGAGAGGCGACATGTTTATTTGAAGTAATTCGTACGCCTTCTTCGCATCGTAAAATAATCCTTTCTTGAATGCTGCAGTAGCGAAAGATCGAATTTTTTCTTCCGGCAATTCTTTCTGCGCGAATTCGTACAGATCTATTGCGACATGAAGCCAGTGAGGATTTTCCAGCAATGTGCGAGTTCTCGCCTGCATTTGTAATTGCATTTTGTCAATCGCTTGCAGTGCTTTTTCCAGAGCATGCTCTGCGAAGGAAAGAGCTCTCCGCTGTTGTTCGGCTAGCGGCAGCTCGATTGTTCGATAGAGTGGTAGAGCATCGTGAATTTTGCCCACTTCTAGATATCCATCCGCCATTAGTTCCCTTGCACGTATCTCGATATCCATTCGATGCGTGAAAGAGACTCACTTCATCTTAATCTCAATATCCACGCCGCTCGGGAGCGAGAGGGATTGGAGCGATTCGACTGTCTTGAAGGTCGTCTCCGTGAGGTCGATGAGGCGGCGATGGATGCGCATCTCGTACTGGTCGCGTGCGTTCTTGTGGACGAACGTCGACTTGTTCACTGTGAACTTGCGGATCTTCGTTGGGAGCGGGATCGGTCCGTGGACAACGGCACCACTGCGCTGGGCCGTGTCGATGATCTTCGCGGCTGCTTCGTCGAGCACGCGGTGATCGAACGCGCTCAAGCGAATACGGATTCCGGGGACGGAACCATCCTTCTTGCCCTGCTTGCCCGGCGTAGCTTTCGCGGAGTCGGGAGCTTGCCGAGGGGCCTTCACTTCGGGGTGTGCTTCCGCCTTGGGCGTCGCCGCCTTCTTAGGGGCGACCTTGGCCTTGGGTGCTGCCTTCTCTTTCTTAGGAGCGGCGGTCTTTTTTGCAGCGGGTTTCTTCGCGGGAACCATAGGAAGTGGGGGAGAAAGAGCGAATGGACTAGGATGGACTGAACCCGGCTTCGGGGGCCCTTACGGACCCCCTACGCCGTGGCAAGTTACTTAATGATCTTCGTGACGACACCGGCACCGACCGTGCGGCCACCTTCGCGGATAGCGAAGCGCGTACCGTCTTCGAGAGCGACCGGAGCGACGAGCTCAACCGTGAACTTCACGTTATCACCCGGCATGACCATCTCCAC
>CAYQJY010000079.1:0-4594 GCA_964418005.1 uncultured Candidatus Peribacteria bacterium | reverse complement strand
AAAGACCAAACATTTCGTTGCACCAGCAAATTTTGCAAAAACATGAGACTTCCTTCCATCCGCTCGTGGCCAGTAGCATTCGATATATACGCTCTCGCGGTCATAACGACTACGCTGCTCATAGCGACGCTCGATTATGCATATCCGCGGATGCTGCACATCGCCGACCAAGACGGCATAGCAAATTTGAACGTTGGGCGCTTCCTTACTGATAGTCTCACACCTGGCTTTAGTCAGGTCGGTACCTGGAATCTTTTGAATCATATGCTTCTTGCGCCTGTCGCTGCGTTTGATTTCTGGTACTGGACGGGAACTGCAGGATTTATTGTTCATCTGCCACTATTTTTCCTCGCTGCGTATTGCATCTATCGAACCTGTATCGAGATTACGGGGGATCGTTTCGGAGCGTTTTTCGGCGCAATTATCTTTTCGTTAAACCCGTATGTTCTGCAGATGTTTGTGTCACCGATGTCAGAGCCGTCGTTTATCACGTTGTTGGCGGCAATAAGTATGTTTGTAGCACAGTGGATAAGGCAGCGGTCAATGTCTCACCTCATGGGTGCAGCTGCCTGCATCTCACTTGCTTGCATCGCTCGTTTCGAGGCGTTTGCACTCGTGCCGGGCATGCTCACTATCGTTTTCTGGAGAATGTTCCTTTGGAAACATTCCTGGTCACATATCTTTTCCACGTTATTGATCTTTTTCCTCCTGTCGGCAACAGGCATAGTGTTCGTCATTCTGTATAGCTGGTTCTATACGGGTAGCCCCTTTTTCTTCGTTACGTATAGTCCCACTTCGGAAGCATTTACAGCTGTGGTCGAAGAGACTAGAAAACAGACAGATTTTCTATCCATTAATCCCGGCCGTCTTCGGCAATTGCCGAGCGTGTTTGTTGCCACGCTTATTATTCTCTACTCGCGATCAACACTTGTGGTATGCGGTTGTGGCATTTTATGGTTTTTTGTATCGAAACAGCGGTGGAATTTTCTCATGACTATCCTCATATTGCTTGCGCCGACAGCATTTATTGTCTTGGCTTATATCACTGGAAAACGCAATTTTGTGGCAGGCGAATTCGTAACGACTCTCGTCAACATCCGCTTTTTCCTGCACATGATTGTCGTGTTGTCGATTCTATCCGGATGCGCTATTGCCACATTTAAGGTATCGACATGGAAATCAGTGCAATTCCTAGGCCGGGTATTCGCACTGGTTGCAGTTGCTACGTCTGCAGTCTTTATGCTCAACACGTTTTTTGTTTCTGAATTCCCGGGGGTAACACGGATAGATGCCTACAGCGGGAGACATTTGCAGTCCGTGACTTCACTACGAAGCCTGTATGATTATGGGAATGTCCTTATGTCGCATAGTGACAACGAGACGTACATTTATAATTCCTACTTTTCGCTGCGCAGAATTATTTATGAGTCTAATTACCAATATTTTGATCAGGCACTGAGGGATCCCTGGCTGTTTGCTCGCTGGGTTGTGACTGGTGCTGACACTGCGGGACACGACCAGGTCACCCTGCTTATTTTTAAGTATGTGCCTAAGGAGGTCTTTTTGGTGTACTACGAACCTGTTTTTATAACACGAGGAAGGCGCATTTATCGTTTGCGGGAAGATGTAGTTCGCGAGGTTGCAACGAAACTCGGGTACGATCCTTCACTCATTCCGTCGCTCAATCCGGAAGCGAGGTGGAATCCGTCGACGTTTTACGAGGAAATCGAAGCGGAAAAAATTCGGTAAATCAGTGCCACGCTCGTTCTTGATACTCTCGGATGCACCGGTGCGTGTTGAAGGTTGCCGCAAGCGCGATCGAACGCTTCATGCGATCCGCCCATTTTGTCGCATCGGCGAAGCAGGGGAGGATCTCTAGTTCCAGTTGCGTGTAGAGGTCTTCGGCATCGAGTTTCCGCATCTCGTCCTCCGGCCCGATGTCCTGTTCCGGCCCGATGCGCCACCCTGATTCAGGGTCCTGTGCGTAGGCTTCCGCCCACCATCCATCGAGTGTCGATACGTTGACAGTCCCGTTGAGCGCGGCTTTCATGCCGGACGTCCCAGAGGCCTCCTTCAGGCGCATGGGCGTGTTCAACCACACGTCTGCACCCGCAACGAGGAGCTTCGCAATGGCAGGATCGTAGTGGGGGACGTAGACAATGGGGAGTGCATCGCCGAAGCGACCGGCACGTTCGTGCAGGTGTGCGATAACGCTGCCGGAGAACGCATCGCCGGGGAAGGAGTTTCCGCTGTGAACGATCTCCAATGCTCCGTTCCCTATCTGCTTCAGTCGCTCCTCGTTCGAGTAGAGTAATTCATGCTGCTTGTAGGGGACGATGCGGCGCGCCTCCACAGCGAGGAGCTTGGAAGGATCGAGCGATCGACCTGTTCGTTCTCGAATGGCGTCGATGAGGCGCCGCTTCGCAGCAGCATGTGCAGCGAGAATATCTTCGTTGGGGAGCACATGTGCGTGAGCAAGAAGCTCTGGTCGATCTTCCCAGCCGGGGAAGTGCGCATCGAAGAGCGTGCGCATCTCGGGCGATGCCCACGTCGGGTGATGGATGCCGTTCGTGATGGAATCGATGGCATTGTTCCCGAGCATCGCGCGTGCCACTCCGCCATGCAGCTTCGATACACCGCAGGTGTAGTGACTCAGATTCATCGCGAGGAGCGTCATCGAAAGCGCGTTCTCGCCCGCGAGCTTCTTGATGTGCCAGGGCACCATGTCACCGACAATCTTATTCGCTAGGTCATAGGGAAATACGTCATGGCCGGCCGCGACCGGCGTATGCGTGGTAAAAGCGCAGGAGGCGCGTACGGCGTCGTCCTTGAATGCCCGTTCCTTGAGCAACTCCAGGGTCAGGAAGGCGCAGTGACCTTCGTTCATGTGGTAGGTGCCGACATCGTTCAGTCCGATTGCGCGGAGCATACGGATGCCGCCGATACCCAGGACGATTTCCTGCTTCATGCGCATCGTCTGGTCTCCGCCATACAGGTTGCGCGTGATGTCACGGTCCTCCGGGCGATTCACCGGCAAATCGGTATCGAGGAAGTACACGGGAACGGTTCCCTTCGCGCCTGTGAGTTCGAGTTTCCATGCACCCACGTGGACGCTACGTCCCTCGATATGGACAATGATGTGCTCGGAGAGGGGAGTCAAACCTTCGGCCGTAGGATCCCACTCTTCCTCTTCGTGCCTGATAGTTCCGTCAGCGTTCAGTGTTTGTCGTTGGTATCCGTGACGCCATCGCACGGTCATGCACGCCGCCGATGTTCCGAGGTCGGCGCACGAACGCATCAAGTCCGCGGCGAGCATGCCTAACCCTCCTGCAAACGTCGGTAGGCGTTCCGAGAGGCCGATCTCCATCGAGAAGTATGCGACGTCGAGGCTGCGTGGCATGAGGATATATGTGATCTTGAGTATAGCAGTTTTTGCTTGCAGAGGCCACGTTTGTTTGTCCAGCACGCATTGCCGTGCGGCATACTTCTCTCCATGCGGCGCTTCGCGCGGATACTCCTCGTTCTCAGTCTTTCACTGACGGCCTGCACGCCCATGCCCGGCACAGGAGATGTTGATGTGACGCCGCAGCTGGGCACTGGAGCGGTTGCACACATCGATCCGCCGCCGACCCAGCGGTATGAAGGTCGTCCGACGCGGATTGGATTCGAGCCAATTGTCCTTGAAGGAGCAGAGTTTCCTGCAATGATGGGGTTTGCGTTCCTACCGGGTGACCAGGAGTTTCTTGCGGTGAACAAGACGGGGAAGGTGGCGCTGTTTCACCTTGAACGTGAATATGCGACGATGATTGACTCTTTTCAAATACCCGCTGTCTACTCGGGTGGGGAATGTGGAGCGACATCGATCGAGCTCGATCCGAATTTTGAAGTGAACAGGCTCTTCTACGTCTCATACTGCATCGATGAGCAGTACAATGTGATCAAACGGTACACGATGTCTGAGGAGGATATGGGAGAGACGCTCTATACAGCCGCCAATATCGTTGCAACGGGAGATCCGAAAGCCGATTCGTCCAAACACCCCATTGGTGCTATCACGTTCGGTCCGGATGGTGTTCTGTGGGCGGGCATCGGCGATCGACAGCGCGAGAATATGAGCCAGGACCTGACGAATGAAATGGGGAAAATTATTCGTCTGAAGCCGCTCCGTGAGTCGAGCATGAATGGATATTCTCTGCCCGATGAGACAGAGTCTACCGATTGGGAGCCGAAAAGTCCGCTGATCTATGCGTATGGTCTTCGGAATCCATGGCGAGCGGCGTTCGATAGTCGGGGGAGGTACTGGATTGCGGATGCGGATACGGCGGGGTATCAGGAGATCAACATTCTTACGAAGGCGGGTCAAAATTTCGGATGGCCGTTGGTCGACGGTTTGGTATGCACCGTTGGTAGCTGTGCGACGACGGTGGCGCCCGTGCTCTCGTGGAACCCGGTGTCCGATCATTCCTTCATCCTCGAAGATCCGCTTGCAAAAGCCGTTCCTAGCATACGTTCCTCATGGGTGGGCATCGAGTATCGGCCCGGTATTTCCGATCCGTATAAGGGGCTTCTGACCGGGAAGATGCTCTACGGCGAT
>CAYQJY010000078.1:0-4740 GCA_964418005.1 uncultured Candidatus Peribacteria bacterium | reverse complement strand
GAAACGTTTGGATGTAGCGATGGCTTCCAAGAAAGAGGCAGACATAGTCTTGGCCGAGTATTTCAAGAATTCGTTCCTGTGATACGGCGTCCTTAAGTTCGAGAGGGGTAAATAGGTCGAAACGGAGAATATGAGATGTCCCGCATTCGCGATGGAACCGGCGGTTCAGTGTTGTATACACATGAGAACGATCATTATCGTAATATTCATAGCCGTTGTGAATGATCCACCCGGCAGATGTTGGATGAGTATGCGCGAGCGTTGCGATGCGATTACTGATGAAGTCGTCCGCGTCGAAGAACATGATATGGTTTGGATGATGCTTTGCTGCGTGTGCGAGTCCAACAGCGTACTTACATCCTTTGTCCAATCGAACGTCGTCGTTGCTCAAATGTGAAGAAGGGTAGCGCCCGGCGGAAACGGCACTGCAACGAACGAGATGTTCGGGTGCGAAAAGGAGAGTGTTGGGATCTCGTTGCAGACGACAATAACACGAAAATTGTCCGTGGTTTGATTGCACACCGATCGTAACGTGTCTTCCAGCAGGTGCAGCACTCGGGGATACGAATGCGCGTTTGCGGGGTGCCGCAGGCTTGTGATGAAGACGATCATTGCAGGACGTTCTCGGAGATTCGAATAGGAAGGAAGATCGTTGCTGGAGCCCCGGCCGCAAGGACTATGGGGGGATGTCGTGTGTCACGATGCTCCTCGCGTTGCAATTCCAGCACGGTCTCAGCGTACCGCGACTCTTCCAATGAGTCGAACCTATGGCCAGATGAGGAGTCACACCCCGCGCAGCCTCCCATCGATTACGTCGCACAGATGTGCATCGTCCGGCATGGTCACGCCAAGTGATCGCATTCGTTCAAGGATCATGTGTTCCTCCTTGCGAACGAGGTGCTCTTTTCGGGTCCAAAACTCTTCCGTTTCCTTCTCATATCCCTTCCCGAGATGACGCGATCGGAGGTCTGCGAAGCGCTTTTCGGGTGCCACGAGTCCCTCGGGCAAGCAGCTGAGGTCAAAGAAATGGACCAGGTGTTCGCCGATGGTTCCATCGTTGCCCTCGAGGCGGTCAAGCCCCTCGACTTCCGTGGCATTTAGAAGGTGCCCATGCGGATCGTACTGCCGCAAAAATTCGGCGACCTTCGCTTCAATCTCACGGCGCTCGTCATTGCTGAAAGAAGACGGATCTTTCGAGAGGCGCTTATTCCAATCGTGGACGAATCCAACGTTGACGAGTGCAGCGCGATCATGCTCTGGCAATTGTAAGAGCATGGCTGCAGCATCGAGGGCCAGTGCGACTTGGATGCAGTGACTTGCGGCATTCCGCCATGCTTTGCCGTCGAACAAACGACCGAGCATGAGCTTTTCGACTGCGTCGCGGTGCTTCAGGAGGAACGCGCTCCGTTCGATTGCCCTACGAATCGTATCGTGCTGCATCAGGGAATTATAGCACAAAAAAGCCTCTATTTCAGCTGCTGTCATTGATTCGCGAACGCCGTCATCATAGTGTGGGTCCAAGCGTCTATGACGCTGTCATTTCCCCCCACTTCGTATGAGGTATGTCGATGGATTCGTTCTGACCATTCCGAACAAGAAGCTGAAGTTCTACGAGAAGATGGCGAAGGATGCCGGAAAAGTGTGGAAGAAGTTTGGTGCGCTCGAGTACAAGGAATGCAAGATGGATGACGTGAAACCGCAACACATCACGTTCACGTTCCCGAAAATGGCGAAGGCCAAGAAGGACGAGACAGTGTTCTTCTCTTTCATCGTGTACAAGTCCCGCAAGCACCGCGACAACGTGAATACGAAGGTGATGGCGTTCTTCGAGAAGAAATATAAGGACAAGAAGCATGACGATATGCCCTTCGATATGAAAAGAATGGCGTATGGCGGGTTCGAGAGCATCGTCGATCTGTAAGCCTTGCGCCCCCACGGTACTCGTACAACGAACGGTCGAATTGATTGTGCTAATCGAGTATTTCTACAACAAAGGTCATGGAGCGGCCCGCCTGTATCTTCTCTTCCTTCCGCACATCGGATTTGATCGGCAGGAGATACGCACCTGCTTTTTTGTCGGGGAAAATAGATGTTTTCCATACGGTCTTACCAACCGTGACCGTTACCGGAAGCGACCCCCAACCGCGCTTGAAGTCTGCAAATCGTTCCTTGATTTGATCCGACTGCTTCTTTGGAATCGTCGCGAAATGCCAGTTTGCCGATTGACCTGGATAGAGCCAGACGTTTGCTCGTATTTTGAACGTTCTAAATCCAGGCCAGCAAAGAGGGCAGGGATCATTTCCTTTGAATGTATGTCCTCTACTGCACGTTCGACCCGAACTGGTACGTTTCATTGATTGATTCTATCTCAGTTGTATTTTCGGGCACCATTGCTACACTTCTTGGCTACAGAAAGGCATAAATGAGCTGGAGCGAAATCCCGGCGTAGTTCCGCGCGGACGCGGAACGAAGCCGGATGGAGCGGGTAGGGGGAGTCGAACCCCCGTCACCAGTTTGGAAAACTGGGGTAATAGCCGTTATACGATACCCGCCGAAGCCATTGCGAAGGCGGGGTGATGGTACGTGAGAGAACCGTGTTCGCAAAGGCTGGTCGCATGTTCTCGATGTTGAAAGAACGCCCTTTTTTGGCATGCGCAGTTGATAGGATTCGTATTGGCCGAAAAAGAGGTCGTATCGCATTGCTCCTTGAAAGCTGAACTCATAGCATCTCTCTGTGATCGACGACGGCGTCATTACCGGCCAGATGCTCCTGACACACATGCAAGGTATGAAGAGCGATCTGCAAACGCAGATCAGTACTCTTGGTAAAACGATGGAGCAGGGCTTCGCAGAAATGCGTCAGGGCTTCAAGGACGCTGCACAGCATCGCCAGGCACTGCAGGAGGACTTGTACGAGACGATGCGTGTGCAGGGGAAGCATTCGAAGAAGCTTGCGAGGCTGTGAACGGTTGTCATTGTTTGAGTACGTCGATGACGCGCGCTTCATCGGGTTTCGTCCACGGGTTGCATGTCAGAACGCGCCACACCGCCATGGTTGATCCAACGATCGCGCCGCGTTTTGAGATGACATTCATCGCGTACTCCGAGCAAGTGGGGGAGTGGCGGCAGTAGCCATACTCAAAGAGGTGTCTCAGAGGTCCGTGGTCCGGCGAAAGGGTGTGCTGATAGCTGCGAATCAGCAACACGATCGTGTTGCGTGGCAGGTGCCAGAGGTGCCTTGCACTGAGCCTGTCGAAGTGTCGGAGTGCGTTGCGCATGGTGTGGGTCATCGGTACCGTAGGATACCGTATGACACTCTCCCCCGACGACATCCTCACGGCCCTCCTCATCGCGGTGGCCGTTTTGCTCTTAATCGTGCTCTATCACGCGCTCTTCATCGTCGTGGATCTGCGCAAAGTGATGCGGCGCGTTGAGGATGTATCGCACCAGATCGAGGAGATCATCATGAAACCGCTGACGATGACCGACAAGATCCTCGAGTGGGTCCTCGAGTACATTGAGACCCTCGATAAAGCAGGGCACAAGAAACACCACGACAATAAGAAGACAATTGACGTAGAGTGATCGGTGTCATGGTGAGGTGCGAACGGCGCGCCGTGAGCCACGAACCATGACATTGGTTACCCAATCGCCTGGTGATCGATGAAAACTTTGACGAAGAGTCGCTTCAGCACGTCGTACGACGCTTCAAGGATGTCCGCGAGGAGCGCGTTGAGGTGGCGGATTTTGGCGTAGAGTTGTGAGAGTGCGTAGGCGGAGCCCGGCTTTCTTGAGCGGATAATCGCGCGGGTCTGCTTTCTGAGGTGTTTCACTTCTGCGCGGATGTGCGCTTCGAGTTGCTTCTGCATCTGCGCGGGCGCAGGAATATTCGCAATTGCCTGGTCGCGGACGGAGGTTTGCTGTGTGCCGGACGCCGTTTGCACTGCGCCTCCAGCACCGCTCCAGTCGCCCGAATGGTCTTCCGCCATGCCCTCACTCGGAAGCTCATTAATTTCTGCGACGATCATCGCCAAACCCGCCGCCTTGCTTGGCTGTAGGACCGCCTGGCCCCTGTCCGATCCGGTGGACGGTGAGTGGAGGCCCTTCTCGGGAGAGGTTGAGTTCACACACCTATTATCCTCCTTTTTTGGCCGAAAAGCAATGTTTTACGCCCTATCCTTTGGGAATCAAGTGGGCTTCAGCGGGGTGGGCGTGATGCCCGGGGTGGTTCTCAAGCGAACTTCGAAGTGTAGGATAGACGGTATGGAACGCACTATTTTCCATCGCATCATAGACCGCGAGATTCCCGCATCGATTGTCTACGAAGATACCGATGTATTGGCGTTCAAGGACATCCATCCGAAGGATACGACGCACCTTCTCTTCATTCCGAAGACGTACGTGGCGTCGATCGCCGATATCGATGAGTCGACGGAACACATTCCGGGCCACCTCATTGTCACGGCGAAACGGTTTGCGAAAGAGAGGGGGATCACGGGGTACAAGCTGACGTTTCACGTCGGAAAAGAAGGGGGGCAGGAAGTGCCCTACATCCATCTACACTTCATTAGTCCACAGGCGTTACCGCAGGAGTGATGAGAGGCGATCATCGGTGAGTTCGTCCAGTGCACCGATGATTTCATCTGCCTGGGCCAATTGCTCGCGATCATTCCATTCACTGTGTAAGCCGATGCAGTACATTCCCGCAGCCTTCGCCGATGCAATACCGTTGCGGGAATC
>CAYQJY010000077.1:0-4749 GCA_964418005.1 uncultured Candidatus Peribacteria bacterium | reverse complement strand
AGAATGTCGCAAAGAGCAAGGTTGGCACATCGTTATTAATGCGCGACGAAAACATGACAAAGGTCGGAACGGTCGCAAGGGCGCCAAGAAAAATCGCGCGCTCGACTGTTACATATTTGGCTTTGATCGGAAAAAGCAGAGTCGCAATCCATCCGCATCCGTACAATGTAGCGAGCGACATAAGGAACGAAAAAAATTGCATGACCGAAACAAGTGATTCTTGTCCGCTAAATGCTCTCAAAATAGCCAAAATCACTCCGCCGAAGATGTAGTAGAGAGGCTGCTGGTGAAACTCCCAACCATGATTCCCGACTGGAATAGACCAATGATCCACGATGTAGCGAATGTATTCGAGATGACCATCCCAATCATACGCACGCGTATCAAAATCGTTATACGCCGCATACCATAAACGCAATAATGTGCCGACAACCAACAACACGATAACCACTCGATCGGCTGTCTTCGTCGTTCTTCGAAACCACCACACACCGAAGGCTGAAATGATGACAATCGTTATACTTATCCATAACCGGAACAGAAGAGATGTTCTGGATGGCGTCACTGTCAGTTTTCCGATACCAAGACTGTTATGAAGCGATACGACAAGCGTGTTGTTTCCCGCGTGCGCATATCTACCAAGATCCAATGGCAAAAAATCAAACCAATTGCAGTACGGTATCGATGCATCGCTCACCTCCTCGCCATTGACCGTAACCTTTTGAATGCAATCGTCAACATAGAATTGAAGTGCATCGATCGGAATAATACTCGAAATATGCACATAGACATCTTCATTTGAATTTTCTTTTAGCAGACGGGCTCCCGACCAGGTCGTGATTGGTGTTATGACATCGTCGCGCATCACTGAAACAGGATGAACTGATGGACGGAGAAAGAGATATGCTGCAAATAGCACTCCTAACAGATAGAGAACATTTCGTGCGCCGATGAAGAATGTTCTATCGACCATGTTTCTTCTCCTCATGGTAAACCATATCCAAATTCACATCCCACAGATTCGATTTGTCAGTCCGCCCAGCAACAATATTGTCAACCGCGAGCATCGCCGTCAGCATGCTGTGATCCTGATTGTTATAGCGGTGCATGCCGTTGCGACCGATGAGGAAGAGATTCGGAATCGTTTCGACGAACTCACGGACAACGTGCAGCTGATCGTAACTCCCAACGTACCCCGGATACGCCTTCGGCATCCGCAGCACGCATGCATCGAGAAGATCTTCCTTCTTCGCGAATCCGATTGCTTCCATTTCGCGCATCCCGAGTTCAATAAGCTCCTTGTCGGGCATGATCCACAGATCCCCTCCTTCGTTCACGAAGTATTCAAGACCGATCCATATCGTATTCTCTGGATCCGCAACCATGTACGGACTCCAGTTGTTGAAAATTTGGATCCGTCCCACACGCACACCAGCGTCCTGCACGTAAATCCAGTTGTCGGGCACCTCGGCTGCGGGCGATCTCCCCTTCTCTTCCACATGTAATTTACGCAGCAGTAAGCCAACTGTGAGGAAATCTCGATAGTGCAGACCTTCCGCCACCTCCACAACCCTCGGCGACGGATGCGGCGTCATCATTCCCATCAAATGTTTAATGGGCATCGTGGAGAAAAAATAGTCGCACTCGTGCTCAGTCGTCTCACCATTGGTCATGTCTTCCAGGGTCACACGTGTTACCCGCCCGCTTTCTACATGCACGCCGCTCACGCGTGTTTTTGTGCGCACTTCGCCTCCGCAGGATTGCACCTGCTTAGCAACCGTCTCCCACATGTGCCCCGGTCCAAACTTCGGATAGAAAAAACGTGTGATCAGACTCGTCTCACGCTCGCGCTGTGACTTTTGGAAATCACTCGAGAAGAGATCGCGCACTGCATGTGCAACCGCGCGTCGCAGCGAAAGCCCCTTCACGCGTTGTGCTCCCCAGTCAGCACGGATTTGGCTCACCGGAACTCCCCACACTTTTTCCGTGTAGGCCTCGAAAAACGTCTTGTACAAGCGATCCCCAAAACGATTCTTATAAAAGGCATCGAGAAATGTCTCATCCTTCAGCGGAAACAATTGCCGCTTGATGTACGAACATCCAATGAGGAATGTATTCCATAATCCAAGACGTCTCGCTATGAGCAGCGTGATCCCCAGTGGATACGGGAAGAAGTGCTTTTTGTAGAAGATGCGACTCAAACGCGGTCGTTGGAGCATGACGGCATCTTCCTTCTCGGGATCCGGTGCCTTACGAGAGACAGGCGTACCGTCGTAACCATCGGGCAACGCTTCTGGGCACAGGTACGTCATCACAACGTCCGTCGCATAGTCGATGTCATGCCTTTTTCGTTCGGTATCGGAAGCTGGTGCACCCTGCGGTGGGAGGATGTTGAACCACCAATCCATCACGCGCTTCTCTTTGCTGAAGAACCGGTGACCGCCGATATCGATCCTGTTTCCTTTATAGTTGTAGGTCTGTGCAATGCCGCCGATCGCATCGGTCGTTTCGCAGACGATAGGATGGACATCCGTCCGTTTGAGCAATTCATAGGCCGCCGTGAGACCGGCTGGGCCTGCGCCTGCGATGATTGCGACCTTTCCCATGCCAAAACAGTCTACGTATTTTACGAGAACATGCTATTCTCCCCCGGTCATGCCAGCGCAATCACTCGATAGCCTCGTCTCCCTCTGCAAACGCAGAGGTTTTGTCTTCCCCGGATCCGAAATCTACGGGGGACTTGCGAACACGTGGGATTACGGTCCACTTGGAGTGGAGTTAAAGAACAACATCAAGCGTCAGTGGTGGAAGGCGTTCGTCCACAAGCGCACCGACATGGTTGGGCTCGACGCGGCGATCCTCATGAACCCGAAGGTGTGGGAAGCGAGCGGACACGTCTCGAACTTCGCCGATCCTCTCATCGACTGCAAAGCCTGCAAGCAGCGCTTCCGCGGTGACAAGCTGATCGAAGAGAAGCTCGGCGTCGAAGCGGCGGCCGTTCTGAAGCTCGACCAGGTACAGCCGATGCTCATGGCCGAGAAAATCCCCTGCCCCAACTGCGGCAAAGTCGATTGGACGCCGGCGAAGAAATTCAACCTCATGTTCAAAACGCAGCAAGGTGTTGTCGAGGGCGAGGGAGCCGACATTTACCTCCGTCCCGAAACAGCGCAGGGAATTTTCGTGAACTTCAAGAACGTCGCGACCACCACGCGCATGCGTTTACCGTTCGGCGTCGCACAGATCGGCAAAGCATTCCGCAACGAGATCACGCCGGGCAACTTCACGTTCCGCACGCGCGAGTTCGAGCAAATGGAAATCGAATACTTCTTCGATCCGGAAGCAAACCCGTGGGAGAAGGTCTTCGCGGAATGGAAGAAGGACAGCTGGGCATTCCTGACTGAAACTCTTGGTATTAGGCCTGAGAACCTCCGCTTCCGCGATCATGAGAAGGATGAGCTCTCGCACTACTCGAAGGGCACAACAGACGTCGAATACAAGTTCCCCTGGGGTTGGGGTGAACTCTGCGCTGCTGCCGCCTACCGCACCGACTTCGACCTCTCGCAACATCAGAAGTTCAGCGGTGAAGATCTGCAGTACACGGACCCGGACGAGCCGACGCGCAAGATTGTTCCACACGTCATGGAGCCATCCTTCGGCGCGGATCGCATCGCACTTGCCGTGATGCTCGATGCTTACGCAGAAGAAGGCCTCGCTGAAGGCGACTCACGAACGGTATTGAAGTTTTCGAAGAACGTTGCACCAGTGAAAGTAGCGATCCTCCCTCTCAGCAAGAAAGATCCTCTCATCGCAAAAGCGAAGCAGGTACGCGACATGCTCATCGATCAACTAGACATCGCTGTGGAATTCGACGTCACAGGCTCCATCGGGAAGCGCTATCGCCGCCAAGACGAGATCGGCACACCGAAGTGCGTCACGATCGACTTCGGAACGATCGGTGAAGATAAAGAGCAAGGCGAAGTCGACACCGTCACAGTCCGCGACCGCGACACACTCGAACAAGTGCGCCTGCCGATCTCCAAGCTTGCCGAGCATCTCCGCGGCTGACATGTTCCGACTCCTCACCCGACACGCACAGATCTGGTGGTCGGTGGCATCCGACAAACGATCGCCAGCGATGACGAAAATTCTTCCGATTGCTGCCCTCCTCTATGTTCTGCTGCCAATCGACGTCGTTCCGGATTTCCTCCCACTGCTCGGCCAGCTCGACGATATCGGGATCATCGTGCTGCTCGTGTCGATCGCTCTCAAGGTGATCCCACACGATTTATGGCAAGAACATGACAAAAAGATCAATCAGTCCAACGTCATCGACGTTTGATTCCATCACGGTGTAGCCAAAAGCGAAGCCGGATGAATACATTTTGTATACAATAGTTGCTATGTGCCGAGAAATGCCTAGAATAACCCGGTCACTTCGTTTTGATCGCAGCGGTCCTGGCCGCGTCGCGCGGCCACCCCGAGCTCGTCGAGGGGTGTGCCACAACGACCCGGAATCCTCCGCGCAGGCGACATGAGAGACGAAGGGTGCCCCCAAGGATCTTCTCCACCGTTATCCCCCTCCCCATTCTTCGTATGGCATCTGTCATCCCGTCTGAAAAAGAGCTGCTCGAAGCGGCGTGTCACTTCGGTCACCCGCGCGAGAAGTGGAACCCGAAGATCGCCCCGTTCCTCTACGGCGAGCGCAAGGGCATCCACATCTTCAATCTCCTCAAGACCCGCGAGGGCCTC
>CAYQJY010000076.1:0-4912 GCA_964418005.1 uncultured Candidatus Peribacteria bacterium | reverse complement strand
CTTTTCTTCAGCTCCTCATCGCGAATGACGAGGTATACCATTACTGTATTCTTCTTCCCCCTTCTCCATGATGCACGGTATGAACACCATCGGCATGAATCCGTCCCTTTCGATCTTCGGCCTTCTTCATCCTCTGGCCGCTCTCGCAATTGTGTTTGGCTTCGCTTTCTTACTTACATGGGCAATAAAAACACTGACGGTAAAACAGCTGAAACAGTGGGGACTCGGTCTCTTCATCGGCGGAGTTATCGTATGCCTTCTTGCCACAGCGACAGTTGGCTTCGGCCCCGGCGCTCGAGGCTACAAATCTTCGGGGATGATGGGCGGAAGCATGATGGGCAAAAATGGCATGGGCATGATGAGTAACATGGGCATGATGCTGGAAGGCCTCGAAGGCAACGAGTTCGATGAGGCATTCATCCGCTTGATGATCCCCCATCACGAAGGTGCGATCGATATGGCCGAAGAAGCCTTGGAGTCGGCCAAGCATCCTGAAATGAAGCAATTGGCCACGGACATCATCGAAGCGCAGCAGCGTGAAATTGATATGATGGAAGAGTGGCTAACGTCGTGGGGATACGAAAACTGAATTGAGTAAGAATATTAGCCCCTCGAAAGAGGGGCTCTTTATCACCTTCGGACCATATAAGTCAGGACAAATCTAATTTGCTATAGTTACTTTTGTGAAAGAAATGTTGGCCATCATTGCATCGGTGTTGGCCGTTATTGGAAATGTTCCATATTTATACGATGTGATCCGAAAAAAAATACAACCCCATCCGTATACATGGCTTGTGTGGTCGGTCGTATCCGCTGTCACTTTTTTCGGGCAAGTCGTGAAGGGAGGAGGTGTTGGTACCATTCCGACGGGCGTCGCCGAAATATTCACGATCATTATTTTCTTATTCTCCCTCCAAAACGGATTTAAGAATATCGCGAAACGTGACACATACTTCTTGATTGCTGCCTTAGTAGGGCTGATTCCTTGGGCGCTAACAAAGGATCCTACTATTTCCGTAATCATCGTGGTGTCTATTGATGTGATCGCTTTCATCCCAACACTCATGAAAGCATGGAACTATCCCCGTACAGAAACACCGTTGTTATTCATCATGAACGTCCTACGCCATATCCTGACCCTCCTCTCATTGGAGTCCTACAACATCGCAACGATGCTCCACTCTCTCACAATGATTATTACCAATTCGTTGATGACCGCGTTCATCTATAAACATCAAAAGAAAGTGAGAGTCATCTTTTATTCCGTAAGGCAATGAGGTTTCCATGCGTTCGAAAATATTACATCGTTCGCAGCTCGAACCGGATCGAACCGTTTATTCGGGAAGTTTCATTCTCTTTAATGGCCCCCACGATTCCGTCCACGCTTTCGTCTTCCATCGGAAGGTGAAATGCACTGCGAGTGCGACAACATGCCACATACGCTTCCCGCTCAAGTATTTTTTTCAGCTGCATGCCGCTTATCCTACTCTCCAATTATCAAGAAAAGGCCGTCCGCCAGTGCAGAACAGCCCCTTCCCTCCTTCCTATGCACAGCTGAATCCGTGCACGTGCACCACTCTACGGGTGCATTATTAAGGGATGATTAACACCTTTTACTTCCCTGCCCCGACTAACCCCGGGTTTTTCTCTGCTGCCTTGAGCACTTTCTTCAATGTCACCAAATTGACATCTTCTAGCTTCTTAAAGCTTATACAGCTCTTCCCCACTTTCACCTTTCCCAACTCTTTCTTGTGCTTCTCTGCAATATACTTCCCATTCTCGACGGCACACACGTAGAGACTGATGTAATGCTTCTGACTTGCGAGCGCTATCACGGGCCACTCAATCTGTTCTTTCTTATAGTTCCTGTAGGGAAACGATCCATATCCCAGCATATTGTATGAGAAGTGCGGCTTGAGTGATGGCGCCGACTTCTGGATGAAGTCATGCATGAATTCGACGAGTTCGCGACGGTCTGCTGGTACCGCAGCGAGATAGTTTTTCACCGTCTTCGCCTTCGTGGGTTTGAACATGTTCATGGAACAATATTAGCGCAACGTATCGACGCACTCGAAGCGGAAACGCTTCTGAAGTCTCACATTCACTCGCGCCATCATTGTGGCATTCCCGCTGAACCAACGCAGTACCCGCGTGCACGTCCGACCTTCGAAGGAATCCGCAGATACCGTGCGGCGAACAGTGCGCGAAGAGGAAGAAGACAAACGAGCGGAACTCGTCGAACTGGCGGAACTCTTCGATGACGATATGAACGAACGTGAAGAACTTAAAGAAAAGGACGATCGCGGTTTCGGAAGATCTTTCTGTGGCGTATAGGCAAAACGCGAATCGTTCGCGTAGAGAAGGCCATCTACGACGACCGTCGATTGGACGAAATATCCCGTGACGTAGGTACCTTCTTCATCGAATCCACCGACGACCGCCACCCCAACGACCCCCGCCGAACTGATCATCGGCCCACCGGAACCACCGAACGTCAATGGCGCATCGGTCTTCAGCCAACCCAACTGGCTTTGCCCCGTAACGGATCCAGACACCGTACTGAGCCTGCGCAAATCCTCGGCGTTCTCGCGCCACGGATACCCGAGCGCCCACACCTTCGTACCGTCCGCAGGATCGTCTGCGAACTTGATCACGCCATGCTCACACGGCAGAAATGCCCTGATGTAGGCCACATCATCGTCAAGATTGATCCTGATATCGCTTTTCGTCACGTTCTTGGTGCAATCGAAATCCATCTCGTAATCCTCGGACGTCGAGATGATACGATACCAATCGGCATCTTCGATGACGTGCTTATTCGTCACGATGATTCCTTCATCAACGAAAAAACCCGACCCGCGACCGAGGTATGTGTCGTCATCCGCATATCGCGCAACAACGACAACTGCGCGTTTCGTATTGTCATCGAGAATAGGAGCGGCCCCGGCAAGAACCGGAAAAAGAAGTACCAGTAGAGTGCACACAGAAAACAATCGTTTCATCGGTTGCAAGCGTAGCATTGTCACACCATAAACCCGAACAATTTAATAACCGTACGTGCAAGCCATCGCACGCAAGGAAGAAGTTCAACCCGAAAGAGTTGCAGGAAGCATACGATCGGGAATAATCGATTCATGTCGGATGCAATCGCACGGTCGGAATATGCGGACCTTCGCGCACGGCTCATGCAGGAAGGACTCTTCGAGCGTAATTGGATCCCCTACACGGCATCGTTCTTATTCATGCTCACACTCCTCTGTGGCAGCATCGCCGTCTTGTATCTGACGCAGAACGTCTTTTTGATTCTCTTGAATGCGGTCTTTCTCGCGTTTCTCTACGGACGTTTCGGGCTGCTTGCACACGATTTCGGTCATCAGCAGGTGTTCGCCTCGCGCAGGCTCAACGATGCATTTGGCCACGCGTGTTGTGCTGCGATAGGGCTCAGCTACAGCTGGTGGAACGATAAGCACAACGAGCACCACGCGCATACGAACTTCGAAGACGGGGATCCTGACATCGACATCCCCTTCCTCGCGTACTCCGAACACCAGGCAAAGAGCAAGAAAGGACTCGAACGCTGGGTCGTTGCACGCCAGCACTGGTTCTTCATCCCCTTCCAGTTCCTCTCGCATGCGGCACTGCGTAAGGGGAGTGTCGCCTTCACGTTCCGTGAGCGTCACAGGAAAGATTTTGTGCTGAACGTGCTGCTCTACATCCTGCATGCGATCGTGTACTTCGGCGTGATCTTTACGACGCAAGTGTGGTGGGTAGGGATCCTCTTCGTACTCGTACACCATAAACTTTGGAGTGCCTACATCACCTCGATCTTCGCGCCGAACCATAAGGGCATGCCTGTGCTCGCAGGAACATCGGTCAATTTTCTCCGAGAGCAAATCATGACCGCACGCAACGTCCGGCCGAACTGGCTCACGAACTACTACTACGGACATCTCAACCTACAGATCGAACACCATGTATTTCCGATCATGCCAAGACATCACTACGTACAGGCGCGACCCATCATCAAGAGGTTCTGCGAGGAGAAGAACATCGATTACCATGAAACGAGCGTGATCGGCTCCTACATCGAAATCCTCCGCCACATGCGAGCAATCGCACTGTTTGCGCGATGAGTGACTCTGTTGCCTTTTCGGTGTTTCGTCGTCACAATCTGTCTATGATTACCAAACACCTCCTCACCCTTTCGGCTGCCGCAACCATCGCGACGGTCCTTTCCGTCTCCATGGCCAGCGCGGAGACGCGCGCAACGACATCATCCAGCTCGAAAGCGCTCCTGAATGTCATCCGCTCATCGAGCTCCAAATCAACGGCAAGCGTCCCGAAACATCCGATCACCACGACCGTAACGGACATTCCGGAACTCCCGAACTGCAACAACAGTAAGGAAGATCAGACGATCGTCTACGATGTGAAAATGAAGAAATGGATCTGTAAGAGCATCTCAACACTCGTCACAGCGCCCCCGAAGTGCGATGGTGCGGACCAAGCGTTGCGTTACGACGGCAAAGCGTGGAAGTGCGAAACGGTCGCGGGACTCCTCATCGGTCACAGCGAAGCGACGTTCTACCCGACTGCAGAAAAGAAGTACGTCTGCGAAACCGGCAACACCTGGGGGGCGGGTACGTGCACACTGGGCAAAACTGGATATGCGACACTTGCCTGCTCAGGGAATGCAACGAAAGTGTTCCAAATCTACGCATACGAAGACATGGTCGGCGACGAGATCTTCATCGAGCACGCATGGTGCTTCTCGCGCCCAATCAAAATCGCGAAGTAAGTCCGTCGATCTCACCGCGGGTCCGTCACGACGGCCCGCGGTTTTTTGTTTCTTGTAGGACAAAAAGCCCTCTATACTCCCTCCGTGCGACGCGTCGCTTTCGTCGGCCTGGCT
>CAYQJY010000075.1:0-4997 GCA_964418005.1 uncultured Candidatus Peribacteria bacterium | reverse complement strand
GCTGGAAACAGGAGGCGTTGATATCGTCATCGGCACGCACCGCCTCCTCCAGGACGACGTCACTTTTTTGAATCTAGGACTCGTGATCGTCGATGAAGAGCAGCGCTTCGGTGTGAAGCAGAAGGAGAAATTCAAGGAAATGCGCGCCTCGGTCGACATTCTCACGCTTACTGCGACGCCGATCCCGCGAACGCTCAATCTCGGTCTTCATAAACTCCGCGATATCTCAACAATCACGACGCCGCCGCCCGGCCGCCTCCCGATCATTACTGAAGTACGCAAGTACAGCGATCGATTGGTGCGCGAAGCGATCCTGCATGAGATCGAACGCGATGGTCAGGTGTTCGTGCTTCATAACCGCGTCGAGACGATCGATGCCTTCGCCGACAAACTCCGCGAGCTTGTTCCAGAGACGACGTTCGTCGTCGCGCACGGACAGCTGAAACCCGACGATCTCGAAGATCGCATCCTGAAATTCAAGAAAGGCGAGGCGATGGTGCTCGTGAGTTCGACCATCATTGAAAACGGCATCGACCTTCCCCGCGCGAATACGCTCATTGTGAACGAGGCGGAACGGTTTGGTTTGGCGCAGCTGTACCAGCTCCGCGGTCGTGTCGGCCGTAGCAAGGTGCAGGCCTTCGCGTACCTTCTCTATCATAGCCAGAAACTGCACGAGGATGCCAAAAAGCGCCTCCGGGCGATCGTCGAAGCGTGTGAGCTTGGCTCGGGGTTCCAGGTTGCCATGCGCGACCTCGAGATCCGCGGCGCGGGCGAGATCCTCGGCGTGTCGCAGGCCGGCACGATGAATACGGTGGGCATTAGCCATTACCTCCGCATGCTGAAGAATGCGGTCGAGGAGCTGCGCGCAGGAGAGAAAGTTGACGCGGTCGAAGAGAACGTCGAAATCCTCCTGCCCGTCGAGGCGCTGTTGCCGGGGTTCTATATCCCCGATGCAGGCGAGAAAATTTCGATGTACCAGAAGCTTGCCGGCTGCGAGGACGAAGGCACCCTTGCGGAGTTCGAGAAGGATCTTGTCGACGAATATGGCGATTTGCCCGTTGCAGTCGAGAATCTCTTCGGTGTCTTGCGTCTCAAGCTTGCAGCGCGCAGGGCGGGGGTCGTGCGTATCAAGTCGGAAGATAAGGGCCGCGGCGCACGCGAGCTCATTCTGACGCTCAGCCCGCGCGTGGAAGCACAAGACATCATGCGCCTCCTCGCGAAGAACCAATCGTGGAAGATCAGCAGCAACACGCTGCGGACCGACGCCACAATCTTTGAAGGCAAAAAGAAGCCTGCGGCGTGGATCCAGGATCTGACGGCCGAAATAGCCGCCCTCGCGAAACCGAAGGCGCCAGCAAAGAAAGAGAAAAAGGAGAATGTAGAGGAGGAGTGATTAATGAATATACGCAACCGAGAGCCATTTGAGCGTATATTGACAAGATATACATCGATGCGTATAAGTATATTATTGTCGGTTCTTCACATCACTTCACTAGAAGAGGAGGTCTGCAGTGATAAGTCATATATTTACTGAGAAAGTTGCACGACGAGCCGTGGAGTTTACTCTTCCCTCTGTCCAGCAACTTATCGGGGCCAATATTTTGAAGCGTGGTGATCTCCATATCGTCATCGCGCAGCCGCTCGTGCCGGACAACGTGAAAGAATCGTTCTGGTACGAGACGGGAATTCTGTACGAGCACTCGCTCGGCGATCCGAAGACGTGGGAATGCGACTTCAAAGCAATTGCGCGTTCGAAGTGTTACTTGTCCTGGCGCTATCAAATGCCCACGCAAATGCTCCAGACACGTGCTCCTCACTTGCTCAACCACGACAGCACTGTGTACCACGGCAGCGCCGTCAGTGATGGACTAGTCGTTGCATGCAGCGGTGTGCAGGCCTACTTCGATCAGATGGTCTCGGGGTGGGTTCTAGAAGCGTGCAGGGCTCTGTGCATTCAGGGCCGAGAGGCTCTAGGTGAAGGCTGCGATGGCTTCGTGTGTTAACGCAGCAGTCAATGACGAACCGGCAATAGGGAGTAGCTCATCAAGCTACTCCCATTGTCTGTAGCATTTGTCTTACTCTATAGCCGTACGCCCTTCGTGGGTGCGGCAATCTCTGCTATACTGTCCTGATGCCCCAGACCCCCGAGGAACGGCGTAAGACCTTCGAAGCGTTGGCGCAGAAGCGCCAGCAGCTGATTGACGCCGAGCGTGCTAAACAGGTGCAGCGTGAGCAGGAAACAACCGAGCTAACGAAGCGTCAGAAACAGGACTTACTGCAAGAGCAGGCGCATGTTGAAGCGCGTGGGGAAGCACGCGAGGAGTGGCGTCAGGAGCAGCACACGAAGCATGAAGAAGAATTGGAGGCGAAGCGTTTGGCTGCAGCGGAGGTGGCACGACAAGAGGCAAAGAAGGCGAAAGAAGCAGAGGCTCAAGAAGCTCGTACGGAGAAGATGCATGATCTCCATGATCGCGCCATCTCGCAGAAGGTTGCGGCTCGGAAGCTCGCAGCGAAGCATGTTGAAGAAGAAACCGTTGGGCACGTCGACGATCAGTTGGAACGCGATCTTCGAGATGTCGATAACGTACTTGATCGTACAGAGGAGCACCTTGTGCAGGACCGCCGGAAGAAGATCGCACAGTTAGACGATGAAACGACGCGTCAGCGGATCTCGATGACAGAACGCTTCGCGTCAAAGAAGAAGGATGCAGAACTGACGGGTGGTCCAAGGGCGGGATCGCTCGTGTTGCAGATCACCTCAGAGCACAAGCGAGCCCTCCTGACACTCGAGGAGCGCACGGCCGAGACGCGGGCGAAGATTGAGGCGGACTATAATCACCTGAAAGAAGAGGCTGTCGCCCAAGCTGAGCAGAAGAAGGCGCGGCTACGAGGGGTCGCTGGTCAGCGACTGCGCGAGGCTCAGACGCGGCATGAGAATATGGACGAGTGGATCGATTCGCACAGGGGAGTGAAGTAAATGTGCGGTATAATCATCGCAACGCCGGGGTGGCGAAATGGCAGACGCGCCAGCCTTAGGAGCTGGTGGGGGCAACCCCATGGAGGTTCAAGTCCTCTCCCCGGCACCATTTGGCTTCGCTGGAGCCCGTACTGAGCGCAGACGAAGTGGGCTACGCCGGAATGGTGCTGAGTTATTCGTGAATACTCACAATTTCATCTAATGCTTTACGTTGAGCATGTTCGCCTGTCTGCGGGGTTGTGGCATCCGGTTGCCCGATGATAAGGCCGCCAATAACTTGCTGTGACTGAGGGAGCTTGAGCGCCGCATGTACAGGGCCGTGGTGGAATGAGACCCAACACCCGCCAAGACCTGCAGCCGACGCGGCAAGGAGTATATGTTCCATCGCGCCGACACATGAATACTCGAGTTCCTTTGGATTCCACACCACTTCTTGATTATCGGGTTTGGCGGAGGAATCGCACGTGACAACAACGAGCGTGGGGTTCCCGGTCGTGAAATTGCCATAGCACGCTGCATCGACGAGACTGCGACGCAAGTTCTCCTGTTGAATGATGTGGAAATGCCATGGCTGGACGTTTTGGATGCTAGGCGCCAAGCGTGCGACATCGAGGAGTCGAAGAAGCACCCGTTCGCTCACAGGTTCGTCCGTGAAGCCGCGCACACTTCGCCGCGTGGCACACAAGGTAGCGAATGATTGAAGGGAGGGGGAATCGACCATACCGCAAGTATACCCGATACCACGATGCACAGGGGTATACTGCAGGGTGTGATGAATGCCTTCGTATCGGCCATGCTTCCGTGGATGATCGCCATTCACGTGGTGTCGATGTGTGTATTGATATTTATTCTTGCGTTGTTCGGGCGGTTACAGGGGCGTCGCAAGCACCTCATGCAGACTCTTGCGGTGACGGCCGATGACGATGAAGCGGCGCTGGGCCAGTGGAAGAAGGTCGAGCGTTATCAGCGGAATCTCCGCTTCCGATACACCGTGTCGACGGTGACAATCGCGATCGTTTCTACTGTGCTCTTTGCGTCATTTCCACATTGGCTATGAACGTACGCCACCCCAGCAGCGAACACCTTGTTCGCATTGCCTCAGGGCATTGGATCATTTACGTTTTCCCATCGTTTTTGGCGATCGTACTGTGTGCCGTATCGTTCCTTTTACTTGGTCTTGCGAGTGTTGCGGCTGCGAACGGACAGTCAATCGCCGTAGTGTCGTTCTGGGCGGGGCTCCTCATTCTGCTGTTTGCGCAGCATTGGTTCTTCCTTTTCCTGCTCAGCGACTCACTTTGCCATTTGCTCGTAACCGACCGACGCGTGATCTACACGGCGACAAAGCTTCTTCTGAGCGAGTCGATGCATGAAATATCGTTCGAGAAAATGAAGATGGTGACTGCGACGAAGAAAGGTTTCCTACAGAATCTCTTCTCGTATGGCACCATCACGTTCGAAGGAGGTACCGCGATTCCGTACATTGCTCACCCAAATTCCGTCGTGAAAGATATCGAGCAGGCGCAGGGTCTGAACTGAGTGCCTATTTCTTCCTCTTTTTCTTCAGCGCCGCGACGAGTGAATCGGGGATCGGGAGCGCTACTTCGCGTACGACCCAGCCGACACCATCGAGGAAACTCCCGGCGATCGTGCCCTTCTTCTTCGGTTTCGGCGGAGGTGGAGGTTTGGTCATGAGTTTAATCGATAATTTTCAGGTGTAACTCCTCCAGCTGCTTCTTTGGGAGCTCGCTTGGGGCGCTGAGCATGAGATCTTTTGCCTTCTGGTCCTTCGGGAAGGGCGTGACTTCGCGAATGTTCGGTTCACCTGCGACGATCATCACCACGCGATCAAGCGATGCCGTAAGCAGCATATCAAGATCAGCACGCTTGCGGGCTTCGACCGATGGATTGAGCACAAGCTCGCCACCGATGAGTCCCACACGAACGGTACCAAGTGGACCATCAGCAGGACAATCAGACAAAGCAACTGAGAGATTCGCTCCATTAGCCGAGAGCACATCGT
>CAYQJY010000074.1:0-5213 GCA_964418005.1 uncultured Candidatus Peribacteria bacterium | reverse complement strand
CAAAAGGAGCAGGGAATACTTTTTCTCGATGGTCGTTACCTGCTTGCGGCGCGGGAATTTCGGACGAAAGCACTACGCATCAGCGATCGCGCTGAGCTTCCTCGTGTCATGAAGAAGATGAAGCGATGTGGGTTCGAAGAGCAGCACGTTACGGCCGGCCGTCTTCGTCGCTGGAAAGCGTCCTTTAAGAGTACAAAGTTTATTCATACTTCTGCTCTAACAGAAGGGCTAAGGCGAAATAAAGATGCATCAGAGATTGTACGAATAAAGCGGGCACTTCGTATTACAGACGGTGTTCTGAACATCGTACCACGTCTGCTGAAAGTTGGCATGACGGAGAAAGACCTCGCGGCGCGTTTGCTCATCGCCTGTCTCCAGCGCGGCGCAGATGGTTTGGCGTTCGATCCGATTGTCGCGTTTGGTGTCTCATCGAGTGAGCCGCATCACCGCCCCGGGGAGAGGCGTCTGCGCCGTCGCGACATTGTGCAGATCGATCTCGGTGCACGTTTCCGTGGATACTGCAGTGATCGCAGTGAGGTGTACTTCGTGGGCAAGCCGAGACCGTACCAACGTCGTGTGTATGAAGCCGTGCGCGATGCGAAACTTGCGGCAAAAAAATTGGTGAAGAATGGAGTGAAGACCTCTGCGCTCGATGAAGCTGCTCGAGCGGTTCTGAAGCGTCATACCCTTGAGAAATATTTCACACATTCCCTTGGACATGGACTCGGGCTGGAGATTCATGAAGGCGCATCGATTTCGTCACGGTCGAACGATGTGTTGTCGTCGCATGAGGCCATAACGATCGAGCCCGGTGTCTACATTCCAGGGAAATTTGGTATTCGGCTTGAGGATACGGTGTTTGTGAAGTGAATACTGCAACACAGTACTAGACCACTCTTCATGATGTTCGTCATCATGTGCATGGCCCACGGAAGCCAAAAATCTGGTATACTGATTCGATTTCAACAAACACCCACTTCATGCACAAAATTCTCTCCGGTTTGCTCGCATCTGCGATGATCGCAGCGGCTTCTCCTGTGTCTGCACAGCCGTTTGCCATTGTGAATACCGAGGGATCGCAGCCACAGGAAGTGAATTTTGTTCTTACGGCATACTACTCACCCCTACCGGGACAGTGTTGCTACGTGAAGGGTGGTCTCGAGCCCGATAAAATCTTAAACGGCAACGGAACACATGGCGCGGACGGGACTCCCGTGTACGTGGGAATGGTCGCCGCACCGCCGAGCTACGCGTTTGGAACGAAAGTGCAGGTGCCGGGCCTCGGTGTGCTCGAAGTGCATGACCGCGGCGGTGCTATTCAGCTACAAGACGGTGGAAAAATTCATCGCATCGACGTGTGGGCGGGGTACGGCGAAGAAGGGCTCGCTCGCGCGCTCAGCTTCGGCGTGAAGCGCGTGCGGGGTGTCGTCTATCCTCCAGGCACAACACAACCCGCGTCGGACTTTGCGCTTGACCGTATCACGATGGACTTCGATCGCTTGCGTCCCTACAACGTGATTCACAACGGCTTGATCGACGTGGAGCCAAAAGTAGGAGATACGAGTCTTTCAGTAGCATTCTTGCAAGATCATCTCCGCACGCTTGGGTATCTCCCAAACGAACCGACGAAACATTTTGGCAACGACACAAAAGAAGCTCTCGAGAAGTTTCAGAAGGATAGAGGATTGACCGCCGATGGTACCGCACTGCAACCGGAAACCGCTGCCGTGCTCATGGCCGCCGTGCGCATGCTCGGTCGCGATATGGGCGTCCCACTCGTCGGTTCGGGCAGCAGCCATCGTGATATCGCCTCTGTGCAGCGGGTCCTTCGTTCGATTGGTTACTACAAGGGTCGCACGGATGGCCTGTACAGCGATGCGACGCGCCGTGGGATTATCGCGTTTCAAAAAGAGAAGTTGCTCATTGGTGATGAGACGAGTCCCGGGGCAGGAATGATCGGGCCGATCACGCAGGCATCGATTGCCGATACGCTCCGCGCACAGAAAACGAAGAAGCTCGCGGATGGGATCCTCTTCCAGAAGAAGGTTCGCGACATGCTTGCACAGAAGGGGATGCTCGTCGCTGGGACGTCGGAAGAGGGCTACAAAGGAGCCGTCGTCGAAGGAATTCAGCGCTTCCTCGCAAGCGTGGGCTACCTCCCGGAAGACAAAGTGACGGGCATGTTCGGCCCTGTGACACGCCAGGGTGTTGTGGCTTACCAAGTCGCACGCGGCATCCTTTCGAACCCTTCGCAAGGAGGGGCAGGCATCGTTGGTCCCGTGACGCTCAAAGCGCTGCAGGAGGATCAAATGAGGGCTGCGTACGCTGCTGTACGGAGTAATGGATGGGACGCGTTGTGAAAGTTTTTAGTTGACCAAGTCGCCCGTATTCCTAGGCTGGAGCGGTGCGACGTTTCTTCGTCATCGTTCTCGTCTTGGTTTTCTTGCCATCGACGAGTATGGCCGCAGCACCAATCTCGCGGCGGGATGGGTTCCTCATGATCTGGAACAGTCTCCGTCGTCCCGCGGCGCCAGCGAAGAGTGCGTTCACAGATCTTCCCGACCGACCTGATAACGGTTCACTCGAGATCGACTTTGCCGTGTCGCGCGGATTGATCAATGATCCTTCGACAAGCTCAGGACAGGCTTCTTTTTTCCGCCCCGATGATCCTCTCGATCTTCAGACGGCAGTGACGTGGTTACTTCGGACGCGCAGCGTCGCCGCTCCAGACGATGTACAATCGGATGATCTCGAGAAGTGGGTCGAGAAATATCCGTTTGCTAGTATCGATGGCAACCTTGAAAAACAGCTAACAGAAGCCGAATTATTGACGCTCATGCGAACCCTCGATCAGTTGCTCGTTGAGGAAGTGCACGAGCTTTCCTTCTACTCTGAAAAATTCCACGGGAAGGGGACCTCATCTGGGGAGCCGTTCGACATGTATGCGATGACAGCAGCGCACAAGACGTATCCCTTCAATACGCTCGTGAAGGTGACGAACCTCGAAGATGGGAAGAGCGTGATCGTACGCATCAACGATCGTGGTCCGTTCGTCGAGGGGCGTGATATGGATTTAAGTTTCGCTGCGTTCACGTCGCTTGTCCCGCGCTCACGAGGAAAGCTTCCACGTACCACATTCGAACGTCTTGGCGATGCAACGCTGATCTCTCGCTGCAGCGACGATCGACCGAGGGCTCAGCGCATCACGAAAACGACAATTCTCACGCTCGGTGTGCCGCATACACAGCCGGTTGGTGAGGTGCTCAGGCTCGAATCGGAGCAGTCGTTCGTCGTACGTCGCATCCATTATCCCGATGGAAACAGTTTGAGCATTCAGGATTGGATCCTTCCGGATGAAGCGTGGTCCTTTACGCCGTCCATTGTCGGCATATACGAAATTGTATTGGGGAGCGCCGATGGGAGGCGCCGGACGATGGAAATGGAGGTTATAGAGTGCGGCGATTAGCACATTATTGCGGTGGAAGTTTGCCTACCCAAAAACCGCTTTTTTTGCTATAATAAGAGGATTTCTTCGTATCCTTCGCTCGGCCTCCGTGAGGCCTCGCTCAGGACAAGTCCTCACATGGTTACCTTCCTTCGCTACTTCTTCTGGCCCATCCTGCTGTTCCTTATCGGAGTCGGCGGTTATGTCGTCGATTCGGATGTGTGGCCGGCATTGTGGAGGTGGTTTATTGCGGATCCGCAGGAACGTTTCTGGTTTTTCCTTGGTGCGTACTTCATGCTGCGTCTTGGTATTCGCACGATGCGCTTCACCTATGCGGTATGGATGAGCAAGAAGCTTGTTTCGATGCAGGTGCTCCTGCCGCGTAGTGACAGTAAATCTGACCAGGAGAAGCGGACGGAAAAAGATTTCAAAGAGAAAGTCGCACTGATGGAGCAGCTCTACCGCGCGCTGTGGGAAGTGAAGAGTCTCACCTTCTGGCAGGCAGTGCACTTCTGGGCGTTTAGGCACATCACCATCAGTCTCGAGATGTTCGTTGAGAACGGGGAACTTGCATTCTACGTACTGTGCGACAAAAACCTCGTCTCGATCGTCGAAAAACAGATCACGTCGTTCTACTCTGAGGCCGAAGTGCTGCCGCGCCAGGCGCCCGACATTTGGAAGAAGGGAACATCGCTCGTCGGGTATCACATGACACTCGCGAAGAAGTACTGGTTCCCGATCCGCATGTACGAGCAAATGCAGGATGATCCGCTGAACGACCTGACGAACGTGCTGAGTAAGCTCGATACCAACGATACGGCGACGATTCAGGTCATCATTCGACCGTCGTTCAGCAACAAGTGGGCAAAGCGTGCACGCAACTTCGCTTCGACGAAATTCAAGGGAAAGAAGGACCGATGGATCAATCGTATTCCGATTCTTTCGACGCTTATCGAGGTCATCAGTGGTATTGCCGGCGGAGCGGATGACAAGACGTTTGCACCGGGTGCATCGTCGGGCGACAGTTTCGTGCGCATGATCCAGCCCGAGGAAGAGCTCTATAAGCAGACTGGCGAGAAAGCCGGCATGAGTTGGTTCCACTGTGCCGTGCGCATCATGGCGACGAGCTCCACGCAGGCGAAGGCGCTCGACATCACGAATAACCTTCAGGTCGCGTTTAACGTGTTTCGACATCTCTACGGCAACTCGTTCGTCAATCGCCGCATGTTCGTCGATTTCTTCCCGCTCTCGTGGAATGCCCCGCTCATTCACTGGTTGTGGAAGCATCGCATCAACGGTTTCTATCACAAGCAAGCACTCCTCGTGGAGAAAGAGCTCGCGGGCCTCTTCCATTTCCCGGACAGTCGCTACAACAAGATTCCGATCATCAAGTGGATTCCGTACAAGGTCCTACCACCCCCGCCCGATGCTCCGTCAGATGGCATTGTTCTTGGTATTAACAAGCACCGTGGCGTTGAGACGAAGATCCGTTTCCGCGACAAAGATCGTACACGTCACGAGTACCTCATCGGACAATCCGGTTGTGGTAAATCGTCGCTCCTCAGCTGGCAGGCGCGCCAGGATATTCAGAACGGCGCGGGCGTGTGCATGGTCGATCCGCACGGAGACCTCATCGAGGACGTGTTGAATTACGTTCCGAAGGAGCGTGCAAAAGATGTCGTTCTCTTCGATCCGGCAGACACGGAGCGTCCGATGGGCTTGAACCTGCTCGAAGCCAAGTCCGAAGAAGAGAAAGACCGCGCATCGC
>CAYQJY010000073.1:0-5331 GCA_964418005.1 uncultured Candidatus Peribacteria bacterium | reverse complement strand
TCCAACCTCAAGCAAGGATTCTCGGTACTCGAGTTCTTCATCGCCACGCACGGTGGACGCAAGGGGAAATCCGACACCGCCTTGAAGACGGCCGAAGCCGGCTACCTCACGCGCCGCCTCGTCGACGCCGTGCAGGACACGGTCATTCGCGAGGACGACTGCGGCACCGAGAAGGCGCACCTCATCACGCGTGCGGACAGCGAGAAGATCGGCGAGAAGTTCGAAGCGCGCATCTTCGGCCGCACGCTGGCGGAAGACGTGAAGTCGGGAGGCAAGACGCTCGCCAAGCGCGATCAGGAAATCGATGCCGATCTGTGCGATCTCTTCAATGAACACAAGGTCGAAGGCATCGGCGTGCGCTCGGTCATGACGTGCAAGACGCGCCAGGGCATTTGCGTGAAGTGCTACGGCCGTGACCTCGGTAACAACAAGACCGTCCGCATCGGTACGCCGGTCGGCATCATCGCCGCGCAGAGCATCGGCGAACCGGGCACGCAGCTCACCATGCGCACGTTCCACATGGGAGGCGTCGCCGAAGGCGCCGACATCACGCAGGGTCTCACCCGCGTCGAGGAACTCTTCGAAGCGCGCAACCCGCGCACGAGCGCGCAGCTCTCGGACCTCACGGGCGTCGTGAAGGTAAGCCACAGCGGCGGCAAGACGACCGTCACCGTGAATGAGGAGGAATCCGGCGAAGACCACTACCACCTGCAGCCGGGCTTCGAGGTCGTCGTCTCCAAGGGTGACACGGTCGAGGAGCGCACGGTGCTCGCCAAATCGAAGTATGACAAATCGGTTCTCCGCTCGGACTACGCAGGCACGGTGACCGAGATCGCGGACGGCGTCGTGAAAGTCCGTCACGTGGGACTCCTCGAAAAGGAGTACGCGTTCGACGGCCGCGAGTCGATCCTCATGAAGTCGGGATCCAAGATCCAGGTCGGCGATCCGCTGAATATGGGGCATTTCAACCTGCAGGATCTGCTCGAAAAGAAGGGCGTGTACGCCGTGCAGCACTACGTGATCCAGGAAGTGCAGCACATCTACGCGTCGCAAGGCCAGACGATCAACGACAAGCACCTCGAGATCATCGTGCGCAAGATGTTCAGCAAGATCCGCGTGACCGACGCGGGCGACACCGAGTATCTGCCGGGCGAAGTCGTGGACAAGGGCGAAGTCGACTACGAGAACGAGCGAAGGGCCAAGAAGACGAAGGGCAAATCAAAGCCCGCGACGTACGAGCAGCTCTTGCTCGGCATCACGCGCGCCGCCCTTGCCACCGAGTCCTGGCTTTCCGGCGCCTCGTTCCAGGAGACGATCCGCGTCCTCGTGGACGCCGCGACGACCCGCCGCGTCGACATGCTCAAGGGTCTCAAGGAGAACGTGATCATCGGTCGCTTGATCCCGACCGGCGAGGTGTATCGGAATCGGTTCGTCGGCGAGAATGACGATGAATGAGCTCATTTCCTCTCTTTACAGATCGCCTTCTCTTCCGTACCATCCCGCCACTCTCCATGCCCACCGTTAATCAATTGATCCGCCGGCCCCGCAAGAATAAGCGCACGAAGAGCAAGTCTCCCGCGCTCCAGTACACGTGGAACGCCCTTCATATGCGTCCGGTCAGCTTGCCCAAAGGCGCGCCGTTCAAGCGGGGAGTATGCCTGAAGGTGACGACGATGACGCCGAAGAAGCCGAACTCCGCCCTCCGCAAAATCGCCCGCGTGCGTTTGACGAACGGCCACGAAGTGAAGGCCTACATCATGGGTGAGGGGCACAACCTGCAGGAACACTCCGTCGTCCTCGTCCGCGGTGGCCGCGTGAAGGACCTTCCGGGTGTTCGCTACCACATCGTCCGCGGCATCCTGGACACCGAAGGCGTGCGCAACCGCAAGCAGGGTCGATCGCGCTACGGCGCCCGCAAGCCGAAGGAAGGCGCAAAATAATCCTACTGCTTCTCCTTTCTCCTTCTTCATTCTCGTCATGGCCAAGCCCGTCAAAGCGTACACACCGGAAGGATCCAACCCAACGATCGAAAAGTTCGTGTGCTGCATCATGATCGGCGGCAAGAAGAACACGGCCCGCCGGATCTTCAACGACGCCCTCGAGGTCATCAAAACGCGCACGAAGGAGCAGCCGCTCGAGGTCTTCAACAAGGCCCTCCTCAACGCCACGCCGCTCATCGAGGTCCGCCCCAAGCGCGTGGCCGGTTCCGTGTACCAGGTGCCGACCGAAGTGAATCCCAAGCGCCAGCAAACCCTCGCCGTCCGATGGATCCTGATGGCGGCGCGTGAGCGGAAGGGGATACCCATGGCCCAAAAACTCGCCATGGAACTTCTGGATGCCTCCGCCGAGCAGGGCGGCGCCGTGAAGAAGAAGCTCGACGTGCTCAAGATGGCACAGGCGAACAAGGCGTTCGCCCATTTGGCGAAACAGGGGTAATTCCTTCTGTCACCCCGAGCTTGTTAACAGCTGTCCAATCGAAGTTAAATGTTTTTATCATGCATTTATCTGGGCAAATTATGAGTATAAACTTAGAGTAATATTTCTAGATTTTTCTCTTAAACGTATGAAATACGTTCCGTTTGCAAGGTGCATCTTTACCCTAAAAATTCTTCCGTTTTTTGTGGTGGTTTTGTGCATGGCAATTCCTCAAGCCGAGGCTCAGACCATTTCTATTGATGACTGTACGGAATTGGATGCAATTGGCACCACAGGTTTCCCTATGACTGGTTCCTATCTTCTTAGCACAAGCCTTAATTGTACTGCCAATGGCAATGCCATCATGATTGGAACGGGCAGTTCGGCATTTCGCGGGAGCTTTAATGGAGGTACAAATACCGTTACTATTTCGCTTGATTCTAGCCAGAACGAAGTAGGACTCTTTCGTCTATTGAGTGGTGCAACCATCAGCAATCTTACTATCGCAGGAACTGTGGTATCACGTGGAAATCATGTGGGAGCACTGGCCGGGCTCGCGAATTCTGGACTCACACTGACAAACATTACTTCTACCGCAACGGTACGCGGAAGAAATCTTGTTGGAGGATTAATTGGATTTTTTGGTGCAAAGCCTGGGAATGGATTCACTTTGCCTCCGGCGGTTGGACGATACACATTTAGCGGTCTCGATGCACAGGGTATCGTAACGGGCTCTGGCTCAGACTATGGAGCTGTGGGAGGGCTTTTTGGCCAAATGTACCTTCGTACTACCGCAGTTCTCAGTATGAGTGACGGTACTGCATCGGCTACAGTACGCGGCAGTGGATCCTATGTCGGCGGCTTAATCGGCATCATTGATGTAACCGGAGGAGCCAACCCCAATCTGCGGATTACTGATTCTTCTGCAACAGGGCCAATTGTAGGCAGGCACTATGTTGGTGGTTTCATAGGATATTTTGATAATCTCACTATATCCGGTTCGTACGCAACGGGCTCTGTAGATGCTAGCGCTCTGTATGTTGGGGGATTTGTTGGGGGGGCAGAAAGTGGCGTCATCGACGAATCGTACAGCACTGGCACTGTGACGAGTGCACGGTGGGATGTTGGTGGTTTTGGAGGATATGTTGGTGGAGTAGAAATAGTCGATTCGTATGCAACCGGGGATGTAACAGGAGATGAATGGGTCGGCGGATTTGTTGGTGAAACTGATTCCAACGCCGAATATACGAGGTGTTATGCCACTGGTGATGTAAGAGCCATTGGAGCCATTAGTGAATTTGAAGGAGGCGTCGTTGGCGGGCTGATTGCCGAAGGCGAAACTGTAACTATTACAGACTCCTACGCCCTGGGGGATGTGACTGCTGAAGGTGCCTTTGATTATTATGTTGGTGGCATCCTCGGAACGGCCCAGGATGTTACGCTAGCAAACGCGTACTATGCTCTTGGGGCAATTACAGGGGAAGACGATATTGGAGGTATCGTGGGATACGATTATGGTGGCAACACCATCACTAATTCATTCTGGGATACTGAAACATCCGGAACAACACATGGCTGCCAGGATGCCAGTTGTGTCGGTGCAACTGGAAAAACGACATCCGCAATGAAAACACTCAGCACCTTTACGGATGCTGGGTGGAATTTCGATACGACCTGGGGCATCCATTATGCAGACAATAGCGGGTATCCCTTCCTGCGATTTCAAGGCCTCACTCACCAACCAACGTCTTCTTCATCATCTTCATTTTCATCATCGAGCAGTAGCTCCTCTTCCGAAGATATTAGTAGAGGCGGGGGTAGACGGGGGTCGCCGGGGCGTGGAGGCCAGGCACAACCATTGTCGGTCATTCGGCACAATCGCCTCCCCACCTCTTCATCAGCCCCTCTAAATGTACTGCCGCCACAATCACACGATATCACATTGAAAGTACGTGTGTGTGATCGCGTCGTACGATGGTTCGCTGGAAATGAAAAGATGATGACACGTATAAACGAGCGTCTGAATAAACGATTTGGATTCGTATGTTCTGGATAATTGAGGGAATCTTCTCAATACATCATGCCAAAGATCCTTCACATTTTGGCTGCTCCTTGCCTATAAACTGGCCCTTGACCATTGACTGGAATCAAGTAGGAGAGTATACTGTCATCCTCAACATTTCCTCACACACACAGCCATGCAGGTCCCTCCGCACCATTCCTTCTCCGATGACCCGCTGTTTCGACAGATCGTCGAGGCCGAGGTCGATAGTCGTGCGGAGAACGCGACCGCGGATGCCCGGCGTGCCTACGTGTTGGATGTCATGGATCGGATCGACGCCGACGTGGAGGCGTGCGTGCAGCGATCGATCCTGACACCGGACTATTTGAACGACTTGATACGGCGGAGAACGATAGAAGCTCTCGGCGAGACGGCCGCGTAAATCCGTTTGTATCCCAAGGGGCTTTTCCCTAGAATCCCCGCACCCATTTCATTTTCTCTATGGATGTAAAACATCCTTCGACTCCTCCTCGCTGATGCTCGGAGTCGCTCAGGACAAGCTCAACTTCCGTACTACCAATCATTTCTATGGATCTAAAGCATGTACGTAATATTGGGATCATCGCCCATATCGATGCCGGCAAAACGACGACGTCCGAGCGCATCCTGTTCTATACGGGCAAGAACTACAAAATTGGCGAAGTGCACGAGGGCGAAGCGACCATGGACTGGATGGAGCAGGAGCAGGAGCGCGGCATCACGATCACGGCCGCGGCCACGCAGTGCCACTGGCACGCGCCGGTCCCCGGCGAAGGCCCGGAGTCGCGCGACATCACCATCAACCTCATCGACACCCCGGGCCACGTGGACTTCACGGCCGAGGTCGAGCGCTCGCTGCGCGTCCTCGACGGCGG
>CAYQJY010000072.1:0-5439 GCA_964418005.1 uncultured Candidatus Peribacteria bacterium | reverse complement strand
CCCATGCATGCGCTCTAGCCAACTGAGCTACATCCCGAGCTGCGAAATCCTAATGAGACTTACGGTATAAGTATACCCCGTCTTCCGTTTTTTCGGGATTCACACCTTTCATCCGAAAACTGTTCGAAACAACGCGAGCCCCTGGTTTCAGCGTCGGCCAGATTTCCTTCTCGAAGCGCTCCATGCTTTTGACGAGCATATAACAGAAAATTACATCAGCATCGCTGTATCCCCTTCCCCACAGATCGCCGAAATGAATATGTGCATTCCGAACGGGTAAGGACCAGATCCATGCGAGTGCGCACGTGACGAGCGAGGCTTCAATGCCCATGGCGATTGCACCCTGACGTGCTGCCGCACGGATCAGGCGCCCATCACCACAGCCAAGGTCATACGCAATATCACCATGTTTGATCGCTGCGAAGCGCAGCATCGTCGCCTGCGTCTTCTTATTCGTCCAGACGTAGGGCGCTCCACCCCAGCGCGCGCGAATGCCAGGCAAACCAAGAAGGGCTACAACCAACAATCCCACCCACAAATATTTGTACGGCACGAAGAGCAGGACAATCGCGGCGAGGAAGAGTTCGAGCACGGATGCATCGTAGCGTATTCCCAAGCGCGCCTAAGAATAGGCACGCTTGGCGTACTATCCAAGAACGCCCAGCGTACCCATTCATGGGTGCGCTGACTTGGCATCGATCCCGATTACGCCCTCGCCCGCCGCATCGTCTTCACCTGCGTGGCAGCGCACGTCGCTGCTGGAACGATGAATGCAAAGAATTCGATGCCGCCACCCGCATCTGGCAATGCTGGTGCCTTCGACGAAATAGACAGCGACCGCGCCGACGAACGCGACATACCGCGAGACATCACCGAGACGCCACTGCGTGCGCTTGCGACGGCAACCGGACCACGCGACGAGGAAGCGGCGACTGATCCCGAACCCGTCTCTTGCCTATCGAGAACCGCAGCTAATTGCCTATTCCACTCGAGCGTATTGCCGAAGAATGCGAGGGCCGCGAAAGGAATGAACACGAGTGTGAGGAGCGCGAGACGTTGACCGCGCTGGCGAATGACGTGAAGGCAGAACCATGCGAGAAGCAGGAACCCAAGTAGCACGAGCGGCAATGCCCATGCGAAGGTCAGGAATCCGCGCACGACCGCGAGGATCGGCAAACTCGGCAGGAGCACAGTGAGCGCTAACCACAGGAGCAGGATGAACGCCGGCACGAAGTGCAGCAGGCGGAACTCGTAGTCGGCGCGACGATCTTGGAAGTGCGGATAGAGGATGAGCGGATACGCGAGACTGATGAAAAATGCGGCGATCCAGAGCATCCATGGCGACGTCACGAGTGACAGCACAGCAACAACGACGCCCGCGAGGGCCATCGCTATCCCTAAGACGGCGACCAGCGTCGTCTCGGTGGTGTGCTTCAGTGGCATAGGACGGGGTATGGTCTCGTATTTAGGCGTTTCTGTCAATCCTTCGGCTGCGCTCAGGATGACAGCTTTTCAGTCAAACGATGTCGTTATTTGGGTTAGCGTTTCTTGCGCTGCGGCAGATACTGCGCGCGGGCGTCTTGGGTCGGACGGTTCGGGATCACTTCGTAGTACCGCATGCGGTACGAGCGGATCTGCAGCACAACGTAGAGCACGAGGAGTACTCCCCAGATAATCCAGAGGAAACGCATCGCGAGGTACTGGATTTCCTCCACGCGGCAGATGACGAGCACCAAGCCGGTCCACCCGAACCACCCCGTCGCGGTCGCCCACGATTTGCTGAGCTTCCTCAGCTGCGGATTGTTCCACTTGCCACGAACGAACGGCAAGACGAATGACGCGACGATGAACACGATGCACACGATGAGGAGTGTGAGCGCCTTCGGACTCGTGTACGTCGCGTTGCCCGGATTCGGCCAGAAGATGAATGTGAGGATATCCTGCATATCAGAGGTGAGGATGAAGACGTCTGTGTGCGAGAACGTACACGATCGTCCCGAGGAGGGCCAGAATGGCAAGAAGTTGGCTAAAGCGCAACCCAACCGTCTCGAGCGGTACATACGGCCGAACGAAAAGGTAAACAGCGCAGAGTGTCGTTGCCGCAACCTCGGTTGCGACGATCGTCTTCTGCGAGATCTTCAACTCGACGAGCGCAAAGAACCCGAGACTGGCGAACAGCGCGATAAGGAGGACGAAGTCGAGTTTCGTCGCGAAGACGGGGATGCCAAAATCGCCGCGGAAGAACTCGAAGAAGAAGATGGCGGCCGACGCGGCGACGATGCCGGCGAGCGTCTCGGCCCCTGCGCGCTGCGCATGCTTGCGCACGACGAGGAGCGCGAACGTGAGAATGCCGAAGAACACGGCGTAGTAGAGCTGCACAGGATGGACCGGAACCGCGTAACGAACAGCGAACGTGTCGTAGGTTACACCCCAGAACACATCCGTCGGCGTGCCATAGGCCTGCCCTGCAAAGAACTTCCCAAGCCAGTCGAACGCGAGACCGAAGCATGTCGCGGGCGTCAGCACATCGAGCCACTGGAGAAACGTCGTGCGCGAGTGACGGCGCATGATGAGCAGTACAAGTGCGATGCCGATCGCCGCACCGAGGAAGCTGAAGTTTCCGTCGTGAATGTGGAACATTCGCAGCGGATCATCCCAACGCAGGTACACGCGGTACTCCGCAAGGACCGCGAGGATGCGTCCTCCGAAAAACGCAGCAAGGAGATGCCACCAGGCATCGTCTTTGAAGTGCTGTATCGACATGCCCGATCCGGACGCCAACCGAAAGAAGAACTCACACGCCATCCAAATCCCGAGGAGCAGGAACAGCAAATGTGTCCACAGGAGGAACGGACCGATTTGAAAGGCTTCAAACACGAGTGACAGGATACCGAGGAGACCGAGGATTCCAAGGAGACCGAAGACGAAACGAATGATAAAACCACTCTTCGGAATCCTCGGCTTCTTCGGCCTCTTCTAACCAATTGACGGCTCCACCTTTCTAGATGCAATGTCATTCGTTGTGGTGGCAATAAACTCTTCGACTGGCACTGTGACCTGTTTCTTGGTCCGGACGTTGCGAACAGTGACAGCCTTTTCAGCGATCTCCTTATCGCCCATTACGAGCAGGTATGGGATGCGTTGAAGCTCGCCCTCGCGGACACGCTTCCCCAGCGATTCGTCGGCATGCATTTCCTCAACGCGGATTCCCTTCCCCAGAAGCTGCATTCCAAGCTCCGTGGCAGCCTGCTCGTGTGCCGGTGCAACCGGAATGATCGCGGCCTGCACGGGAGCCATCCAGAGCGGGAAGTGCCCGGCTGTATGCTCGATGTAGATGGACAAGAATCGCTCGATCGAACCCATGATCGCGCAGTGGATCATCACAATCCGCTCCTTCTCGCCCTGTTCATTCTGGCACGTGAGATCGAATCGGTCGGGCATGTTGATATCAAGCTGGATCGTCGCCACCTGCCACTCGCGACCGATGGAATCTTTCACGAGGAAGTCGACCTTCGGCCCGTAGAACGCGGCTTCGCCCGGCGCCTCCACGTAGTTCACACCGCGATCTTTCGCGATACGACGAATCGCATCTTCTGCTTTCTTCCAGAGCTCCTGCGTCCCGAGATATTTTTCAAAATGCTCCGGATCATGCAGCGAAAGACGTACCTGCATCTTATCGAACCCGACAGCTTTATAGAACGTATCGATGATGTCCCACACGCGGAGGAATTCTTCTTCAACCTGCACCGTGCGACAGAACACGTGCGCATCGTCCTGGGCGAAGGCACGCACGCGAGAGAGACCGTGCAATTCACCCGTCTGCTCGTCGCGATAACATACCGTTGTTTCCGCATACCGCTGCGGTAAATCCTTATATGAGCGCGGCAAATGCGCGTAGATCTGCGTGTGGTGCGGGCAGTTCATCGGCTTCATCGCAAACTCGTGCCCCTCGCGCGTCGTGATGCGGAAGAGTTCGGACGCAAACTTCTGCCAGTGGCCGGATGTCTCGTAGAGTTCCTTCTTCGTGATGTGCGGGATCGACACCTTCATGTACCCCCTCGCCTCGCGCAGTTCCCACACGAAACCATCAAGGAGATTGCGCAGTAATGTTCCGCGTGGCGTCCAGAGCGGGAGACCCGGACCGACGAGATCGCTGAACGTGAAGAGATCGAGTTCCTTGCCGAGCTTGCGATGATCGCGCTTCGCCGCTTCTTCGAGCTGCGTCAGGTGCGCATCGAGCCCTGCTTTATCCGCGAATGCCGCAACGTACACGCGTGTGAGCTGCTCGCGCTTCTCGTCGCCACGCCAGTAGGACCCTGCGACTTTCATGAGTTTGAAGCCATCCACAGGAATCTCTTTAAAACTCTCAACGTGGCCACCACGGCACAAATCGACGAACGTTTCCTTGCCGTCAGGACCGATGTTCGCGTAGTGCGTCACCATCGTCACGTTCTCGTTTTTCTCCAAATCTTCGATGAGCTCAACTTTGAACGGCTGATTCTTTTCGCGCCAGTACGTCTTCGCTTCACTCACCGACAGCTCATCGCGGCGGAAGGTCTGCCCTTGGTGAATAATCTTCTTCATCTCCTTCTCGATCTTCCCAAAGTCCTGATCGGAAATCGGCGTCGAGAAACGGAAATCATAGTAACAACCCGTATCGATCGGCGGACCGATCGTGATCTGCGTATCGGGCCACAGCTTCGTCACCGCCTGCGCAAGTACGTGCGCCAATGAGTGGCGGAGCTTCGCGAGATCGTCGAGGTCGTGCTGGGCCGGTGCGGCAGCTTTCTTGGCCATTGTGAAAGGATAGTAGAGCAGGATCTACCGAGCGCCTAGCCGTTCAATAGCCTCCAATGCATCGTTTATGACGATTTTCTGCTTATCGGAAATCAATAAGGCCGAAAGTGCCTCGTCGTTTTTCTTCACCCATTGGAATGCACTGTGCTCGCTGGAGAGAATGGGTTCCCCGTGGCACGAAACGACGAAGTTACACTGTCTCACACTCAAACCGTTGTGCTCGTATTCCATCGGCGGAATCTCCACAATCACTTCGTCGATGTCGAGATCTGTTTCCTCCTTCAACTCACGATGCAACCCATCCCAAAGCGTCTCACCCGGATCGACCTTGCCACCGGGAATCTCGCAATACCCGGGAAGAAAATCATCGTCGAGACTACGAACACACAGAAGAATTTTGCCATTCCGAACAACAACCGCACCAGCGACGATGATATCGAAAGCACTCGCTCGCTTCTGCACGACTGCAACGTCATCGGGAGTCATGCGGACATTCTAATCGAAGATGCGATTGCGTGGGAGAGGAGGATAAAACGATGCATCGACTATATGCGTTGAACACATTTGTCACCCTTCGACGAACTCAGGGTGACACGACGAAACTACCCGCAAGTGCTACGCAGTATCATGGTGAACCCGACG
>CAYQJY010000071.1:0-5439 GCA_964418005.1 uncultured Candidatus Peribacteria bacterium | reverse complement strand
CACCTGCTCAAACGTGAGCGGCTTGCGGAGCGATTCGCGGTCACTGGGATCGCCAATCATCGCAGTAAAACTGCCAACGAGAAAGATGACTTCGTGACCTGCGTCGGCGAATTCTTTCATTTTACGAAGGTTCACCGCATGGCCAATATGAATTTTCGCGCCCGTGGGATCGATGCCCCAGTACATGCGCAGCTTTTTACCACTTTGCAGCTTCGTTTCCGCTAAGTCCTTGGGGATCACTTTGGCAACGCCGCGGGTCAGGAGGTCGGACATGGCTTGGATTGTAGCGTAATCAGCGCTTGGGAACTTTCTTCGTCGGCAACGTGACCCACGAAGCATCTTCCCCGCTTGCGACAAAGACCCATTCGCGTGCCTCCAGGTCGTAAAAACCGATGTCCCCACCGCGCTTCTGAAACAAGATCGCAGTCTGCGCGGGGGCCCAGTCGAGGTAGTGCGAATCCTGAATCGGCAAGATCCACTCCGTGCCCTGCTTTCGATCATAGACAATCGGCACTTCAATGCGCTCGGCGTTTGGATCACTGTTCGGTTCTCGTAACTGAAAGAGAAGCTTGTTTGAATCGCGTGACCAACCGATGAAGTAGTTGTCTAAGCCGTACGTCGTTTCGTCGATGAGCACGTCCGTCTCTTTCGTTCGAGCATCGACGATGCTCATGTGGTACACCATTTCGAGGCCGTCGGGAGACACGTCGCTCCCTTGCGGTGAGACGGGGAGGCCGAAGACGTTCGTGCTTGGAAAGTTGAGAATTGTCTGCGTACGTTTCTTGTTCGAGGTTTGCACGGTGACGAGTGCGCCGTACGGATTGAACCACGTATCGCTGTAGGCGCGACCGAATGTCATGACTTTCTTCCCATCCGGCGAAATGGAAAGCCGGCTGCTGTTCGGAATGCGCGCAATCACGCGGGTCTTGCGTTTCTCGCCGAGCGTGACTTCCACAAGCTTCGCTCGGCGAAATTCGTCGGGGTTTGTTTCCGCAGCTTGAGGAAGCGAGACGTATAACTTCGCGTCGGTCGGGTGCACGATCCACTGGTTCAAATCGCAATCGTCGCAGGTGAACACCGGTGTGGGATTACGGAATGCAAAATCCGTTTCGATGATTGCGTTGTCGTACGTGAGGTCCTTATTGATGCGGTGTTCTCCTCCCCACTCACTGATGTTCTTGATGGCAATATAGATTTTTTTCGTTGCTGGAGAGAACTGCATTCGGTCGTTGCCTTCGATGCCGCCTCCTCCATAGAGGGGTAAATCAGTGGTCGTGTCGAGATAGTCGATCGCCATTTTCTTTGTGCGGTCGAAGAGCGTCGCTTGAATACGGCCTTCATCGGTGCCGTAGCCGTAAACAAACACTGCATTTGGCTCCTTTACTTTGCTCGCAGGAACGGTTGCAAGAAGTGGGACGGAAAGGCTGAGGAGCGCGAGGACAGAGGTAATTCTTCGCATGGCGCCAAGTGTACAGCATTTCGCATGACTACCGCTAAGATGCCCCCGTGCCATCCTGGATTGTCGACCGCAACGTTCGCTTAGACCGCTTCCTCGCTGAGGTTGCGGACATCAGTCGTGTGCAAGCACGGGAACATATCGAAGCCGGGAGCGTCCTCGTGAATGGGCGTCTTGTGCGAAAAGCAGCACTCATTGTCGAAACCGGTGAGACCGTTGAGTCGACTGCTGACTGGACCCCTGCTACCGAAACGCGTGTGACCCCGATGGACATTCGGCTGCCGATCCTCTTTGAAGACGATGCGTGCGTGGTCCTCGATAAACCTGCGGGTATTCCTGTGCATCCTGGTTCTGGCATTCCAAAAGATGCACCGACCGTGCTTCACGGTATCGCAAAACTCTTCGCCGATCGTGGTATCCCCTTCGCCGCGTCGCACGTCTTGGTGCATCGCCTCGACAAGGATACGACCGGCTGCCTGCTCGTAGCCAAGACACCGGATGCACATCGCACGCTGCAGATGCAGTTCGAGATGCGCACGGTGAAAAAATCGTACTTGGCGCTCGTGTACGGCATCCCAAAGCCTGCGTCAGCGGTCATTGATGCTCCGATCGGCCGCAGTACCGCCGATCGAACGAAGATGACCATTCTCGGTTCTGCAGCAGCCAGAGACGCGAAAACGACCTACAACACGCTTGCGAAGGGCAAAGAAGCAGCACTTGTTGCATGCGATCTTCATACGGGCCGCACGCACCAGCTACGCGTCCACTTGGCTGGCATCGGCCATCCTATTTTGGGCGATTCGTCATACGGTTCAGGACAGAGCGACGCACTGAGCAAAAAACTCGGCATCGAAGCGGTGTGTCTCCATGCATGGCGGCTGGCATTTGAGTCGCCTACAACGCACGAGACGCACGCCATCGAAAGTCCTTTGTCGCAGACGATCGAACGTGCACTCGAGGCGGCGGGCGTGAAATGGGTGCGGGGATAATTCTCACGGCTTGTACTCGACCGTGTAGGTCAGGATGTCGAGGATGTTGTCGTCGCTCCCGCGCGAGACGATGCGGTAGGTGTTGGTCCCCTCTTTGAGCGTGCCGTACTTCGGCAGCGCCCAGTAGTTCCAGAAGGTCTTGCCCGGCTCGTAGAGCTGCAGGCGGTAGCCGTTCACCCACACGCTCGCCGTCTCCTTAATCGTCGTACCCTCAAGCAAGAAGCCCGTCCCGGTCATCGTTGCGCTCGTGCCCTGTGCTGGCGCTGTGACAGTTAACGTTCCCGGTCTCAGCGGATCATTCTTCGGGAGCGATGCCTCAGACACAACGGGGGCTACGCTCGACGCAGCTCCAGCGGAAGATGGTGTTGCTGGCGTAGTGGGTCCGTCTTCGCCGACGATGATCGTGAGTGTGACAGGTGCACTGCGGCCGCCGGAGGCGTCTTCGGCGATCACGCTGTACACGTTCTCTCCTTGCTGCAGATTCTCGAGACGAACACTCGCAAGGTAGCTCCAATCGGTATCGTTCTGGCGGAAGAGCAGCAGCTTGTAATCGTTCACGTAGATTGCCGCTGTGCCGACAGGGGCTGTGCCGCGGATTTCCACTTCTTCGGCTTTTGTCCGGACGATCTCTCCGTTCCTGCCGGGCTTTGTAATGCTCGGTGATGGAGCCGGGCCGGTCTTGGCGGGCTTCACCGTGCGCTCTTGCTGCTCAACGACGATACCCGTGCGGTCGAGCGCTTCGACACGGATTGTGAATGTCTCCGTTGCGGGCATTGCGAGTTCCTGCGAGTAGGTGCCCTGCTGTCGACCGATCGTCGCTGGGTAGCCGTTCACGCGCACACGCTCGACGCGAGCGCCGACTTTTCCCTGGACGCGTACCGTGCTTCCCGTGACCGTCTGTCCATCGATGGGTGTCACGATCGTGATGAGATCGATGTCGGATGTTCCTGTGGGAGAATCATCGTCATCGCCCGTTGCATCTGGAATAGAACGACTCTCTTCGATGAATGCTCTTCGCACAGTGAGTGGGTCCATCGCACTGCGGTAGCGACGGAGGTCACCATCAAATGTCGCATCCTCCGGTACAACCAGCTGCTGCCCCTCACCAATCGTCGCGCTTTCTGCACCGTTCGCTTCGACCAACACCCCATCGCCGTCTGCACTGAACACGAGGACGGAATGCGATCCGAGGACGATGTCAGCATCGGACGGGAGCGTTGCCGTATACAGCTCTGTTTCGACCGTGCGGACGATCGACCCACTGAAACCCTTCGTATCGGGCGTACGGATCCACAGCGCGCCGCGGGCGAGTGTGACCGCGACATCAGAAGAATCGCTTCCTTTATCGCTTTCGTCGATGGTCAATTCCGACTGTTCATCCATGCGCATGAGAGTGGTGTCGAAGAATGTGAGCATCGCGCGTCCTCCTGCATTCGTGACAAGCCGGTCTTCGGGCCAGAGTTTCAATTTGCCATCCGGACGCTGCATGAGTCCTCCTTCGAGGGACACCGTAACATTGGAACTATTCTCCACTTCGAGTTGCACCGGTTTACGCTCGATATGGTTGCCGATGCCGAGCGCACCGAGAACCCAACGAACAAGGAGGAAGAGGAGTATCGCTACTACCGCGAGTACGACGAACCGACGAACAACGCCTCCAGCGGGAGATGGTTCCGCGAGGGAATACGGTCCGCGACGCTGGCGGTAGCGGGTCAACATGGGCAAAAAGCGTACGGCGAACCTTCGCGAACCGCAAGATGTCACCGAGCATCGATTGTGCTCAGCCCGTAACGCGTGCTATTTCCTCTTTTGAGGTGATCCCCTGTTCCGCGACGATCTTTCCCCACTCTTTCATCGTCAGGTAGCCATCCTTGCGTGCCTGAGCTTCAAGCATATCTTCACGTTCCTGTGTGAGAATCAAATCGCGTAGTGCTGGCGTCACTGTGAGTAGTTCCGGCAAGCACATGCGACCTTCGTAGCTTTCGGGTGCCGCTGCATCGTACGCCTTGCCTCGGAGTTCGGACTTCAGCGTGCGGATGAGGCGCTGTGCAAGCACGGCCCGAAGCGCCGGTGCGAACGTGTACGGCGATACGCCCATCGAGAGGAGGCGTGGAATCGCCTCGATCGCGGAGTTCGTATGGAGCGTCGAGAGCACCAAGTGACCCGTGAGCGCCGCGTCGATCGCCGTTTGCGCAGTCTCGAGGTCGCGGATTTCTCCGACGAGGATGACGTTCGGATCGTGACGGAGGACGGAGCGAAGGCCTGAGGCAAACGTAAAACCGTGTTCAGGATCGATTTCGCTTTGCACGATACCCTTGATTTCGTATTCGACCGGATCCTCGAGGGTGATGATGTTGCGGGCTGTACCGATGAGCGATTGAAGCAGTGCGTAGAGCGTTGTCGTTTTTCCTGAGCCAGTCGGACCCGTGACGAGTACGAGCCCATGCGGAAGCCTTGCAATAGTTTTAAGCTGCTCCTCGATGTCTTTTGGAAATCCGAGGGTCGATAGCGGCTGGATGCCACGCGCTGGGTCGAGGAAGCGAAGCGTGATCGTTTCACCGAACCGTGTTGGAAGTGTTGCGACACGGACATTCACGAGACGATCGTTGTGCTGAAACGCGTACTGACCGTCCTGTGGGATATTCTGGATGTTCAGCTTCAGCTTGCTCTCGAACTTCACTTTGCGGACAAACGCTTCGTAATCTTGTTTCGTGACGGTGCGCAGTGGTCGAAGAAGACCATCGAGACGCACTTCAAAGCGCACACCGTCTCGCTCCGGTGATGTGTGGATATCGGATGCTCCTTTCTCGACGGAAAAGGCCTGAATAGCTCCTAGCAGTTCCTCTCCTGTGGCGGTTGCGAGATCGAGATTTGCCATCGGGATAGTATATCACATTTTAATGCTCGATGCTACGGTGGGGCCCATGCACGTGCCCCAGTTCTACCAACAGAGCGAAGCTCAAAAAAAGCGCTTACTGCTGCAGAGAATGGTGT
>CAYQJY010000070.1:0-5486 GCA_964418005.1 uncultured Candidatus Peribacteria bacterium | reverse complement strand
GTTGTTCCCTACCTCCACGCATGAATGCTTTCATAGGTGCCATCGCATTCTTTCTATTCTTCTTCCTGACATCACCAGGATGGTCAGCTGCATACATCTACGGCATGCCATACATCGGTTACTACCCAGTAAGTGAAGCTGAGAATGTTCCGAGCATGGCCATTCTAAAAAAAGATCCGTCTCTGTGCGGGAAAATCATTGTAGTTCCTTGGTTACGCGCGTACTACTCGGCCAAAGGAAGTAGGAATGATTGTTACATGAAAGTTGCACGTGCTCTTCAGGACCCGAAGATTTGCACAAACATTCAAGGAAATTATCCAATAGATTGTGCTAAGGAAGTCATGGCAGCTAAAGAATAACTGCTATCCTGCGCCCTGTGCGCATCCTCGTCGCTCTCTCCGGCGGCATCGACTCCTCCACCGTGGCCCACCTGCTCAAGCGGGAGGGCCACGATCTCGTGGGCGTGCGCTTTACGTTGTGGAGCGATCCGTTGGCACCTCCTCTTGCACAGGTGTTGCCGAATAAGTGCTGCAATGCCCAGACGGCGATGCGTGCCAAAACGACGGCGCAGGCACTCGGTATCCCCTATCACATCGTCGACCTCGAGAAGGAATTTTACGAAGCGGTCGTCGATCCATTCTTGAAGGGATTCGCTGCTGGGCGAACACCCAATCCGTGCATCGGGTGTAATCGATCGATCAAATTTGGAAAGCTGCTCGAACTCGCGGATGAGTACGGCTGCGAGAAAATCGCAACCGGGCACTACGCGCGCACGGCAATCGAAGAGCTTCCGGATGGATCGCATCGCCACCTACTCCTCGAAGCTGTCGATGAAAGCAAAGACCAGAGCTACTACTTGTACGGTCTCACGCAACAGCAGCTATCGCGCGTGCTCTTTCCGCTCGGTGGTATGCATAAGTCCGATGTCTTCGCGCTCGCGCAGTCGTTCGGCGTTCCGTACGACGACACTTCGTATCGCGAGAGCATGGATCTCTGTTTCTTCCCCGAAAAATCTCCGGAGGAATTCTTGAAGCGACATCTCGCAGCATCGATGAAGCCCGGAAACATCGTGCGGCGCGACGGCACTATCGTCGGAAGCCATAAAGGTTTGCCCCTCTACACCGTCGGCCAGCGTCGCGGGCTCGGGATCGGCGGGCTGCGTATCCCCCTCGAAGTCGTCGAGAAACGAGCGAGTAACAACGAACTCGTCGTCGAACCGAAAGAGTCCGAACACGTTTCATCTGTAACATTGTCTGATCTGCGATGGATCTCGTGGAAGCCACAGGAAGATACTGATGTGCCGTTTGAATGCCGCATTCGGTCACTGAGCCAGCGCCTGAGAGGAACGATCAAAACAGCAGGATCGGCAGCCAGGTTTACCTTCGAAACACCTATTTCGCCGCTTGCAGCAGGGCAATCCCTCGTTCTGTACCGAGGGGAAGAAGTGGTCGGCGGAGGCGTGATGGAGGGATAAATATCAGGTACGATGAGTGGCCTTTCGGCGTGCACAGCAAGCCGAAATCTGCTACAATAAGAGGATTTCCATGAGCCACGATTCACCCCGCATGCAGCGCGCCCGATACGACAGCGATGGCAATATCATTCTGCCGAACGATGTCCATACTGGGGGGGCAAGAATTTCTCCATTCACACCAGAACCGAGTGCCCCGGAGCAGCACCAGTTTGATGCGATTCAATGGGGACTTCCCGAGGAGCCTGCAGAGGATGTTTCGCATTTGCCGGCAGTGCAACGTGAACATGCTCGACGTCGCGTTGTTGATCAACTCCACACTGTACGAGTCTCGTGTGCGTTTGCACTCGACGAAGTGCAGAACGATGCACTGGCGGTCGCGAAACAGGTACTCGCTGAGGGGAAGCGCCAGGTCTTTGTCAGTGTTGATGACGGAATCGCAACATCGTACGGCGTCCTCGATGAACTCAAGCGAACACTGCGATCATTCGGCAGATTCTTGACGCAACCTGTGCTCGTGTCTTCCGGCAGAAAAAAGGTCAAACAGTACAGTCGCGGAACGCTCTTCGCACTCGACATCGTCCGCTTCGGCGGAACATTCGCGACGATCTTCGCCGTCCTCTTCTCGGCGATGAACTACGAGAGCTTCGTCGCAATTGCGTCTGCACGCATCGAACCGATTCTTGAATTTACGAACCTCGACCGTTCAGCATCCATTCAGCGTTCGCTTGCGGATAAATTGCGACAAGTACCGACGTTGCCGACCGCAGGTGAATCGGACGAAGGTCTCACAGCGTACCTTCCGCTTGTCGGCCCCCCGGGAGATCTGCTTCTCATTCCGAAACTCAACCTCCGTGCGCCCATTGTGACAATTCCGACGGATTCCCTTGTTCGCGAAGACTGGAAGCAGCTCGAGACCGATATCCAACAGGGGCTGGAAGGAGGCGTTGTGCACTACCCCGGCACGGCAGAACCGGGCCAAGCCGGAAACTTCTTCCTTACGGGGCATAGCTCGTATTTCCCGTGGGCAGCAGGCAACTATAAAGCAATCTTTGCGCGTCTCGGCGAACTCTCCGTCGGTGACGAATATTGGATTTATCATGGCGGCGACAAGTACCGTTACGTCATTGAAAGCAAAAAGGAAATTCAACCGAGCGATGTCACCGTTCTCGATCAGCCGATCGGAAAGCGCATCTCGACGATCATGACCTGTACACCGGTCGGAACAACGCTCCGTAGACTCATCATCAGCGCGCAGGAGGTGGACCCCATCACGGGCGAAGCAATGAGCGTCGGCGAGCACCAGAAGCAAGACGAACGCCCAGATATCAAGATCGAGGCCTTACCAATTTAAGAAGATAGAAGTAGGAATAATGAATGATGGACCGGTTTCGTGATCTTTGCTCCTTCATAATTCTGACTTCTTCCTTCATACTTCTTTCAAGCCGTCGTGGCGGAATGGCATACGCAGGGGACTTAAAATCCCTAGCCCTCACGGGCTTGCTGGTTCGAGTCCAGCCGACGGCACCAATCAATACTTCGCATTCAGAGCGAGAACTGCCATCAGTCCGATTCCTAGTGCAATGAGAAGAACCTGCACGAGTGTCTTCGAAAGACGCGTTTCTTTGTGAAGCTCGGGAATAAGGTCGGTCGTTGCGATGTAGAGAAAGTTCCCTGCTGCGATAGGTAGGAGTGCGAATTCGATTCCTTTCACATGTGCAGCGAAGAATATCGCGACAGTCGCACCGACAATTGCCGTACATGCGGAGATTGTATTCCAGAAAATTGCGCGACCGCGACTGAATCCGCTGTGCAATAGCAACGACACGTCGCTGAGTTCCTGCGGAATTTCGTGCAGCACGACTGCGATCGTCGTTGCGATGCCTACGGGAATGCTCACGGCGTACGACGACGCAATGAGCATGCCATCGATGAAGTTGTGAATGCCATCACCGATGAGAATGAGCGCACCGAGCGGATGCGTGTGATGATCCTCATGCTCATCGTGCTCCGTGTGATGACAGTGGTGCCAGTGGATGAACTTCTCGATCGCGAATGCGAGGAACATGCCTCCGAGGATAAGCACGGATCCGACAAGCGGATCCCCCGCGCTCTCCATCACTTCCGGAAGCAAATGCAGGAACACCGTTCCTAAAATCGCTCCCGTCGAAAAGCTCACAAGATACAACAGAATCTTCGAGACGAAGGACGAGCGCAGCGTGAGAACACTCACTCCAACGAGTGAAATCACACTCACGAGGAGGACACTGAGAATCGCAGGAAAAGTATGCATAGAATGAAGCTAACAGACGAAGTCTAGCGCTCTTGTTCCTTTTTGCAAATGATGTGCAATTAGAGGGCGCACGATGCGCTCCTGAGGGTATTGTTGCTAAAAAGTGCATTTCTTGCTATAATACTATGATTACATGCACATCCATTCACTGAACCTTCGGCCGTGGGAATGGCGACACCGCGATGTGACGGATACAGGTATTGGCTGGCTCGCGTTAGCCACAAGTCTTCTTGCAGGTTCAACATATAGCGTCTTTGCGAAGGTGCTCTCTCCCGGTCTCTCTCCCCTCTCGCTCATCTTCGTCAGCGAATGCATCGTTCTCTTGAGCGTCTTCTTCTCATTCGGCGCAATGCCCGTCGTGAAGATGTTTCTCGCACTGAAAGCACGAGAGATTCGATGGCTCATCGTTATTGGCACCCTCGGAGGTCTTGTGGGGCCGGGTTTGTGGTTCTTCGGACTCTCGATGACATCCGTCGTGAACGCTGGATTCTTCGGAAAGAGCCAAATAATCTTCTCACTCGTCTGCGCGGGGCTCATCCTCGGCGAACGAGTGACACGCTCGCACATCATCGCGATGTGCACGGTCTTCGCGGGTATCACCATCATCGCACTTCGGGGATTTTCGGATGGACTCACGTTGCAGCTTGGTGATCTCATTATCGTCGGAGGCTCCCTCAGCTTCGCATGCGGAGACATTCTCCTTCGAAAATTCCTCCCGCATGTTCACCCACACGTCACGATCGCGTCCCGTTCGACGACCGCAATCCTTGCCTTCTTCATCGTGTCGCCGTTCATCCACCACACGTTCGTAGAAGAAACAGTAGCACTCCCTTCAACGCTCATTCCTGCGCTCATCGGCTTTGGCTTCATTTCGCGCTTCATCAACGGTTTCATGTACTACGAATCGCTTGAGAGACTGCCTGTGTCGACCATCTCCCTTGTCGGATCTGTGGATGTGGTGCTCTCAACGGTCGTCGCATACGCAATGCTCGACGAACCAATCCTCTGGTACCACGTGCTCGGAGGTGGCTTTGTCATCCTCGGCACGCTCCTCCTCGATCTCCTCGGAACGCATCCAACGGAAGAGGCACTCGAGCGACACCTAAGACAGCGCCATCGCTGATCACCGACCGTAAAGCTGCAATGCAATACTCACGATCTTCGCAAATTCTGCACGTGTCACATTGTTCGTCGGACCAAACTTTCCGGTGAGACTCCCCTCTTCATCGGTGTAGCCCGATACAACACCATCAGCTGCAGCCCGTGCTATTGCCGGCGCAAACTGACCTGTTTTCTCAACGTCGGTGAACGTAAGCGTTGCCGTATCGACATCAAGCTCGCGCTGGAACGCCTGTAGCACCGTCATCACGACTTGCTCACGCGTCGCTGGAAGACGAAGATCTGCATTTGCGTCGCTGTACACAGCCCATTCTCGCTTCTCTGCGCAGCTGACATATGACGCACTCCAGGCACCCGATGCACTCAGATTCAGCGGTGGCAATGTGCACGAGTACACATCGATACCCGAAGAGAGTACGGCCACTTTTACGACCTGCTCGAGCGTCACGGGGTCAGCCGGACCAAATGCACCCGTCGGATTTCCATCGCTATCACGGTAACCGGAAACAAGTTGGAGCTCTGCGATATCACGGACATACGGCGCAAACCATTCCTTCAAGGGGACATCACGCAATACAACTGTCTTTGCGCCGACACGTATAG
>CAYQJY010000069.1:0-5511 GCA_964418005.1 uncultured Candidatus Peribacteria bacterium | reverse complement strand
GAGATGCGACTTCGTTCCGCGTTCGGGCACATGCACTTTCACCTTCTTGCCGCGGCGCTCGGAAAGCAATTGTGACAGGGTGTCGCGGCTCGGAAACTCGGCCCCCACGAGCACCGTCTCTGGCACATCCGGGGATGCTTCGTAGTACTGCGGCAGAAGCTGCTCGAGCGCCTCTTCCATGTTCTCCGCCCGGCCCATGAGCGAGAACGACTCCTCCCCAATCAACTTCCCATTGCGTTTACGCAGGAGCACCGCGTGCACGGCACCCGAAAGCAGCGCGACGCCGAAGACATCGACGTCTTCGCCCGAGGTATCGGAGATGATCTGCCGCTCAGACATCGTCTCGAGCGACTGAAGTGCGTCACGGTAGTGCGATGCACGCTCGAACTGCTTCAGCTGCGCGGCCTGATTCATGAGTGACTTCGCGCGCTCGATCAACGGTCCGTAGTCACCTTTCAAGAACGCGACGAGCCGTTCGATACGTGAAAGATACTCTGCAGCATCGATAGTATGAGCACAGAGTCCGCAACACTGGCCGATCTGGTAGTCGACACACGGCCGCAGCTTTGAGAGATCCCCTCCTCTATTCAGGAGTGCGAGAGATTCTTTGCATGCACGGTACTGTACGAGGTCCTGGACCATGTCGAGTGTGCGGCGTGTATCCATCGCGCGAAGGTGCGGACCGAAATACTGCGCACCGTCTTTCTCCATCTGTCGAACAATGTCGATCGTTGGGTATGGATCCTTCACCGTCACCCTCACGTACACATAATTCTTATCGTCCTTCATGAGCACGTTGTACTTCGGGCGATTCTTCTTGATCAGATTCGTCTCCAACACGAGCGCCTCCAGCTCGCTACGAACGACCGTCCAGTCGACGTTGCGCACCTTCTCGATGAGCGAGAGTTTCCAGGGGCCGAGGTCTTTGCTGGGCTTGGCAGCGACGTAACTCTTTAGGCGAGCACGGAGGTTCTTCGCCTTTCCGACGTAGAGAACCACGCCTTCGTCATCGAGCCATCGGTAGACACCAGGACCCGTAGGAGCCTTGGAAATACGCTTCCGCAGTTGATTGTGGTCTTGCACGGAGGCATTCTACCCCTTACACTCCCCCGGCCTATGGACATGGTCCACCTTTCGACGGCTTCCCGTGCTACAGACGTCTCTGCGCGCCAATTGCGCCGCGGCGGCAACGTGCCGTGTGTCGTCTACGGCAACAAGATGGAAAACCAATCGTTCCAGTGCGAGATCGTCGCGCTGACGAAGGCCTATACGAAGGCGGGCGAGAGCACCCTCGTCGAGCTCGACCTCGGCGGAAAGAAAGTGCCGGTTCTGTTCCACGAAGTGAAGTTTGACCCCCTCTCCGATGTCATCTCGCACGTCGACTTCTATGCCGTCGACATGAACAAGGAAGTCGAAGCCGATGTCGCCATCCACTTCGAAGGCGAATCGCAGGCGGTGAAGGAAGGAGCCATCCTCGTCACGGCCCTCGACTCGATCACGGTGCGCTGCTTGCCGAAGAACCTCCCGCACAACTTGCCCGTCGACCTCTCGAAGCTCGCGGAGATGGGTTCACAGATCACCGTCGCAGACCTCGTCGTCCCACCGAACGTGACGCTGCTCGTCGAGAAGGACACCGTCATCGCCATTGCCCAGGAGCCACGCGAAGAGGAAGTAGAGGAAGTAGCACCGGCCGCAGATGCCGCAGCTGTCGAAGGCGCTGCTGTGGCCGAAGGTGCCGCACCTGCAGAGGGCGCAGCGCCAGCTGCGGAGACCAAGAAGGAGTAACCGCCAGCAGCGTACCCGTGAACGGGTACGCTGGGCGTTCTGGCAATCTTTCATCATGCGTCAAGCGTGCCCATTCTTGGGCGCGCGTTACGAAGCCTTCTTTCGAGGAGCCCGTTTTTTCGTCGTGTGCTTCTTCGCCTCTGTGTGCGCGTCGCGTAACCAGAGCGGCAAGATCAACGCTGGTTTCACATCGTCCATCTGCTCAATAAGCGGCAGGTCTTCGATTGCGATCTTTCCGACGTACAACTTCTTTAAGTCTCCCCCATCCTTCAAGAACTGTTCAACAGCGCGCTGGCCCCGGAAGTACACGATGCTCTTCGTAAATGCTCCTGCTTCCGACGTATGCGAGAGCCCTCGTTTGCAATCAAACGCCTTGCTCACCGCTTTATCGGGGCTGTACCCAAGCTCTTCGAGATATGCGAGTGTCTCGGCGAACGAGTGCTCCAATGCATACGCGATACCAAGAAGGTTACGAGCTGGCCCTATGCGCTTGTCGTGATGCGCGGGAAGAACGCGGTTCTGATTGAAGATCGCTAATCCCTCCTGCGTATCGAGGTAATTGGCCGTGCCACGACGGAAGAGCTCGTACGGTTGATGCGATCCGTTCTCCGCCGTGAGAACGTGTGTTTCGATTTCGTGCGCGATGAGTCCCGTCACATGCTCGGGCGAGAACCTCGCTCCGCTTCGAACGTAGATCTTTGTGCCTCCAACAGTGCAATCGGCAACAACCCGGTCTGAAATCTCAACATGCCAATCGTGCAGACCATATTTCTCGAGTACCTCTGCACAGCGTTTGGCCGTCGCCTCGGCATCGAGCGTTTCGTTTTCAACCGGGGCGTCAGGTGCGGCTATGCGATCGCGCAGGACAGCTTGTGCTGCACCAAGGAGTACCGACGACGGTGCTCCGAAGAGCGCGCGGGAGGCATCGGAGAATGCTCGAGCCTTGCCACGCGCACGGACAAGCGAAATGCGCTGAAGGAGCTCCGTTCGCTTCTTTCCAAGGAGTACACCAATCGGCGATTCATCTGGCGAGAGCTCAAGCAGGCGCTGTTCCGTTGCATCGAGATCGATCTCGAGCGGTGCGTACTGCAGGATGGGGTTGTACTTACGATCGATCGTCGCACGCGCACGCTCCTCGACCAAGTTCACGGGCTTCAGAAGCTTGAGGAGCATCAGCGATTCATCCGCCTGTGCCAGCGCGCGATCGATGGCACGAATATTGTCATGGACCGAGGACTGCGTCGCAACTGGAGCAACTCGGAGTGGATCGATGAGGAATCCTGCGAGATCGCGCCGTCCGATCACCGCTCGATAGGGCGCAGAGATATCGGCAGCGCTCCGAACGACCGTCGTGATCTTCTTCCCTCCGAGCGTGAATTTCACGCGGTAGGTCTGCTCTTTCTCATCGACGATCTCGGCAAGCCCCTCTTCCGCCAACTCACGCAAGAGACCCGCTTGGAAGAGCGTGCGTTCTTCCTGCGACTCGATGAGCGCATGGATGTCGGCCGTCGCCTCACCACTCGAAAGGCGAATTGTCTCATTCGTCCCGAGGATTGGCCTCTCTGGTTCCTCCTCATCCTCCTTGCGCTTCTCACCGAAGAGATCCTGCGCGATACGCACACCACGTTCGGGCGACGCCACTTTCAGGCCTTGCACGCGCTCGAGACGTGACCGTAGCGGGGCCATATTCGCCACCTGCGCTTGTAACCCTGCTCGTGCGTTCACTTCCAAGAGCACGGGGCCCTGCTCGGCATCGAGCGTGAGATCGACAGCGATGTATCCAATGTTCGTGATGTACTGAATGCGCGAAGCAATGAGGAGCATTTCCTCCCACTGAGGAATGACGTAGCCCGCGGGAGACCCTCCATGCGGCAATTCGGTGATGACGCGATTGAACTGCGTTGCGTACGTCGTCGTACCATTTGCGATATCGATGCCGATCCCCAAACCTCCCTGGTGCAGATTCGCTTTCCCTCCGCTCTGCGCTGTCGGAATACGGAGCATTGCCATCACGGGAACAAGGTTGAAAACGATGATGCGGATATCGGGGAGGCCCGCTGGGTGGAACGGTGCGAATGCCTCGTCTGATTCAAGGATCTTTTCAAAAAACGCCGTATCCGGGAGGCCATTCACGGAAAATTTTCCATCGAGTATATCCTCGATGTGTTCGCACATCTGCTGGCGCGTGATCGGCCTCTTCCCTTGGATCAGGAAATCACCGCGCTCATCACGCCCACGGAGGACAAGAATGCCTTCGCCACCGAAACCGTAATTCGGCTTCAGCACGCACTCGTCAGGCAGGACCGAGAAATCAAAATCGCGCAGTTGACGAAGCGTCTCGATGCGCGCGTAGAGCTTCGCGACCGGCACGCCGCGCGCGGAGAGGAATGCTTTCGTCTTCAGCTTATCGTCCGCGAACTGTACTGCTTTCCGCGGGTTAAACGGCCTGATGTAGAGCAAATTACGGGCATTCAGCCCGAGGACTCCCCGATTGCTGTGGAACGGAAACATCGAAACGGACACATTCTACTCTCACTCCCGTCCGAATTCGACCGATGCAACAAGGTCAATATGGGACGACGACGCTATTTCCATCGGCGTATTCACACCTGCCAATTCGGGCACACCGCTCTTGGCGACAAAATCCGCACAAATTCCACGATCATCCGTGCCTGTTTCGGCCGTCGCGCCAACTGCTGCCATTTTCAAAAAGCCAACCCAGTCATAGCCCTTCGTTTTTGCAGCGCGCGATACAGCACCCTCTAGGAATTTTTGCCGCATCGCCACATCGTTGATACGCCCAACGGACACAGCGTTGTAATTTCCACCCCTGAAAATGTTGCGCACGCTGCCGCTGGCCACACCATGCTGATTCACATGAAAGAGCTTTCCATTTCCAGCAGTTACCAACACGTGCGTGCCATGGAATGCACCCTCGTTTGGCTTTCCCATTTTCCAACGCTGATACTGCTCAAATACTTCATGCCATACGGACTCTGACGAACCACCCTGACTCACGATGAGAATATCTCCGGACTGCACTGTGCGCTCAAGGAATGAGACTACCTCCTCTTCGTGTTCTTCTCGCGTCCTAGGCTTCTCCTTCGGCTTACTCACACGGAGGAATACAGGCACTGGCGGGCACTGGTCAAAATGATCTTTGCCGGCGGCATCGGTTGTATGGATCTTTTCTTTCGACACATAGAGCGGCCGCCCTTCGCTGTCGAGGTACACGTAACTGTTATCCGGAACGACCGTCTCCAGCGGAAGAGTGCCGGCTATGTCCGGAGTGGGACCTTCCGTACTTCCGAGTATGGTCCCCAGTGACGAACGGCTCTCTACATGCTTCACGGACGCAGGAATGCCACCACCCGGAATTCGCTGGTACCCCTGGCGCTCCAAGGAGCGCTGCACTTCGGTGCGGATAATCGAGCGCTTGAGTTTATCAATGACGCTCGTCGCGACCGGGGCCCGCTCCAGTTGTGCCAGCAACCCCGCACGCTCGCGTGCAGGCAGTCCATCCATCTCCTTCGCAAGCAGACCAAGCCCTTGTGTCGCGTTCTTTCCGCCGAAAATGAGTGCGAACAGTTGCTTCAGTGCCTCCGGCCATTTTCCTGCTTTGAATGACGCCCCAATGGTTTCAAATGACACAGGCGCGGTGGGCCGCTCAAGAATCGCATCGGCTACGCGGCCATCGAGGGGAACATTCGATCCGAAATTGATCGT
>CAYQJY010000068.1:0-5738 GCA_964418005.1 uncultured Candidatus Peribacteria bacterium | reverse complement strand
AGAAGCCGTACTCGGGTAGCAACGATGAAGAGGTCTGACGATCAACTCTCACGATGCCGTGCCGAAGGAGGATCTCCGCAATATCCGTGCCATGCAGAAAGAATGCCGATGCTGATCCATCCTTCGAATACTTTTCTTGCTCAAATTTTTGCTCTTTGAGAAGGGCTGAAAGAAAAACAATGCATTGATAATTATTTTCGGGAATCACGCCGCTCATCCGTACGTCGATCGATGTTCCTGTAGCATTTTTCACCTGCCATGAAACGCAATCGGTGCTTGAGACAAACGAAAGATCCGACACCTGCGCGACAGTCGGTATTCTGCGAATCGCCTTCCCCTCCTTCGCACTCTCCCATGCCAGTACCGATATTCCTACATGGTCATGATCAAAGAGACGCACATACCCATCTGTATTCGCGAGCGTCCCAGTCTCGATACGCTTTTTCTCCTTCGGTCCGATGATCATGCTGTCGAATACCTGGCTCTCCGAAGCTGTTTCAAGGCTCCAACCTGTGATCGGCAGTGGGTAACCTGTCAGATTCTCCAGTTCCACCCATTCCTGACCGTCATCCTTCCCCTTCGGATTCGGCATCGCCGCACTAATACGGACCGTCACCTCGTCGGGCCACGCTGGCTCTGGGAAGGCGTTGGCAGCGCCCGGAGTGACCGCGTCCGTCCATGCCCATACCCCGTCTTCCCGACGCGCGTAGGACCGATGTTCGGGCGATCCCTCGTACCGAACAATCTCTATTGCTCCTGAACCACCTTGGGGCAATGGTGCATACAGCCTAATGGCATCGCGATCGTTATTGAGCGCGATGTCGGTATCGATCCGCTGGAGCAGTAAGAAATCCCCAGGATGCAACTGCCACCAATCAAGCGGCATCGGATCGCTCCCGCGTTCATCGTCATCGATCGCCCACCCACAGAGAACCTTCTCCTCACTGGTCGGATTCGCGAGCTCAATCCACTCGGCATTCGTGTCCTCTCCGGGAGGATTCGGGAACACCTCCGAGACAACGACGCCGGTGAACGATGACGGTGCGCACACGATTGGATCTGCGTGCTCCTCGAGTGTCAGTTTTCCCGCGACATCGATGTGCAGTAGGCGTGTCATCGTATTGCCACAGTAATCTTTGAGGACTAATAAAACGTCTCCTGCTATCGGTCCTGCCATGCTGTGTGATGGCGGGTTACAACTCGCACTCACGTAGCCATCGGGATACGACCAACTGCACACTGCCCCCGCCATCGACCCAGCGGCAACCGTCGCCTCGAGGTTCAGCGACAACTTTCCGGTCGACGCCGACGATGACTGAATGGTGATTGTTGGATCGAGCGAGGTACTGGTATTCGCAGCATCGGGAGTCGGCACACACAGAGCTATCACCGTCCCGTCCTGCGCCCTCCCGAGACTCACACCCTCGACTGTTTCGGTGTAGGTCCACGTATCGATCACCTTGTCGCGCCAGAGCACTTCGAGCGTCCCACTCGCATTCGGCAATGTCAGACCACTTTGTAGCTTCCCATACCGACGATGCTCTCCTGGCAGAAGCCCTCCCATTAGCCCAAAACGCAGCGTCCCGATACGCAGAACCACCTCCGAAAGATCGATCGGAATCGTTTCGAACGACCCAATTTCGATCCATTCGTCGGTATCGGCGCCCAGAGGATTCGCCAGGATTTCGGTCAAGCGCAGCATCGGCGGCGCTTGGACGGGCACGATGGGAACACCGATGATGACGGGAGCGGACGAAGAGACCGAGGGGACCGAGGAGATCGAGGAGGATGACGAAGAGACCGGAACGCCAAGGAATCCCGGCGTACCAACAATCGCAGGACCATCGTCGAACCCAAGCGAGAGTGTCGCGGTCTTCCAGTTCGATGCGAGTGTTCCGCGCTGCCACGGGTCCACACGCTCCATGCTCGCCTTCGTCCCTCCGGAAGGATTGGTTCCCGCGAACGGCGCACCCACACCGTCATCGACTTCATCAACAATCGCACCGGACGCATCTTTGAGTCGGAGCAAGAGCTGCGTATTAGGAAGACTCATCGTCGTTGCAATGACGGACGGCTCCCCCGCCAATCGCGAGTTCGCGGCGGCATTATTCGCGATGACGAACACTGAACCCGAGGTCGCAGTGAGTGACGGAAATCGTGCGAGCACTGTTTCAACGCCCGCCTTCACCGACACGATCGTCCAACCGTTGAGATCCCGTGCATCGATCGCACTCCCACTCGAGAACGCCGCGACTTCCACCCACTCATCCGCGGTCGACACATTCGACCCCATCCACAGGACCTCGGTGATGACGATACGAACGGAGGTAGGAGAAGGGGTAGGGTTAGGGACGAACGACGAAAGGGAAGAGCTTGATCCGGTACTGATGGAAGACGATCCCGATCCCATCAGAAGCAATCCACCGGTTTCGACGACGATCGCCCCTGTCGACGACGTCATAGAGCCCGTCGATGATGCAGGCAAAAGTCCGCCCGTCGCAGCAGGGGGAAACGATACGATGACCGCGCCACTTTCCGTCAGAGGTAAAACTGAATCTTCCGCTTGAGAAAGCGGAATAATATGAACACAAAATTGTAACAATAAGATGATTGTGACACAGATACGTTGCATGACCACACCATCGACGAATACGAGGGTCGTTTCGAGCCATCCAAGGGCGAATGATCGTAACGGAAGCCCGCGAAGGGCTTGGAGGCCACTCTTTTCGGCGTTCTGGCATTCGTAGGGACGCCCGCGTATACTTCATCTGTATCCCACTTCGGGACAACGCTTCCTCGCAATGAGACCCCTCCTACAGACTCTCCAATCGGGAATCTACGCGTTCCTCGCTCTCATGCGGGCGGGCGGCTTACGAGCCACTCCCCTTTTCTCCTATGAATCCATTCGCACTCATCATCGCCGCGGTCGTTGGGCTGGTCGCGGGCTACCTCGCCAGCAAGCAATTCGGCGGAGCTGGTAAAGATATCAGCGCAGGTCTCCAGAAGGAGATTGACACGAAAGAGAAGGAAATCTCCGCCCTCCAGGCGAAGATTGCCGACGCACGTGCACACATCAAAACCGCGGAGGCTGAGGCGAAGGCCCAAGCCAAGGAAGTCCTCGCGGACGCCAAGCTCCAAGCGACCGAATTGACGGGAAAATTGGAGAAAGATCAGGCGCGTGTGGAAGAGAAAGAGCGCGGCCTCGATGCGAAAGTGAAGGAACTTGAAACACAGCGCGCACGTGTGCAAAAGCAGGAAACCGACCTCGCCGCGATGCAGGCCGAGCTGCGCGATGCGCAGACGACGCACCGCGAAGCACTCGAGAAGGTCAGCAAACTAACGCAGGAACAAGCGAAGACAGAACTGAAGAAAGAATTGGAGAACGAGTTCAGCGACGAGTTCGCGAAGCACGTGAAAGCAATGGAAGAGAAAATGATCGATGAAGCAGAAGACAAGGCCAGAGACCTCATGGCACAGGCGATGCAGCGTTACGCATCGGAGACTGCAACGGAATCGACGGCGACAGTCGTGCAACTGCCGAGCGACGACGTGAAGGGGAAGATCATCGGGAAGGAAGGTCGCAACATTCAAGCGTTCGAATCCGCGACCGGCGTCGACGTCATCATCGACGACACCCCGGGCGTCATCGTCATCTCGGGCTACGATCTCGCGCGCCGCTACGTCGCGAAGCTCTCGATGGAGAAGCTCGTGCAGGACGGACGCATTCAACCGGCACGCATCGAAGAGATCGTTGCGAAACAGAAGGAACAAGTGGGGAAGATGATGCTTGAATTCGGCAAGCGTGCAGTGGAGGAGCTCGGTATCACGGGCTACCCGCAAGACCTCCTCAAGATCATCGGACGCCTCCGTTTCCGCACCAGTTACGGCCAAAACGTGCTCAAGCACTCGGTGGAAATGGCACACATCGGTCGCATGCTCGCCGAGGAAATCGGCGCGGACGTCGGTGTGACGGTCGAAGGCTGTTTGCTCCACGACATCGGCAAAGCACTCGACCACGAAGTAGCAGGAACGCACGTCGAGATCGGCGTGGAAATCTGCAAGCGCTTCAAGGTCCGCCCCGAAGTCATCCACTGTGTGGCAGCGCACCACGAAGACATCCCGATGGCGTCCCCTGAAGCATTCGTTGTGGCCGCAGCAGATGCGATCAGCGGCGCACGCCCTGGTGCACGTCGTGAATCGATCGAAGAGTACTTCCGCCGCCTACGCGAGTTGGAAGAAGTGGCGAAAGGCTTCGAAGGCGTCTCACGCGCGTTCGCCATCTCCGCCGGCCGCGAAGTCCGGGTGTTCGTCGACACGGCGAAGATCAATGACCTCGAGCAACAGCGCCTCGCGAAAGACATTGCTCAGAAGATCGAGAAAGAACTCACCTACCCAGGTGTCATCAAGGTGAACGTCATCCGCGAACGGCGCGTGGAGGAACTGGCAAAATAACAATATTCGCGTAGGGGTTTGGCATGCCAAACCCCTACGCGTGTTCGTGTAATGGATCCCAGCGCCGTTCGCTAATCAGCCAGACGAATGTTTTCGCTCGATTGTATGATCATTTTTTCTTGTGCTAATTTTTTGATCAATCTTTGCAGCCACGGTTTGAGTTTTACGCTGTAGTCAGGGCTTATCCATTTCCCTATCTCGTCCAATTTCAGTCCCTTTGAATGGTCTCGCAGCGCCTCGACGATGCGTCCACGGAAGATGCGGTTCGGGATGTACGTTGTTCCGACGTACCGACCCGGCTCCTTCTTTTCCTTCTCCTTTGCAGCTCCACGAACGGGCGCGCGCCAGTTCTTCGATGTCGCTTTCATGATCCCCTTCTCTGTGAGCACGCAGGCATCCCACTTTGGGTTCGTCTTCGTCTGCACGAGCGACCCGTAATCCATCAGTGCGCTCAGCAGATCGCTACCGCGATATCCGGCGGCGATCCACGCGTTCATCACATCATCCATGAGCACCGTGAGTTTTTTATCGTCGGCTTTCCATGTGCCATCCGCATGTTCCGGCCCGATGAACGTACGGTGAATGATGCGGCGAATGTTCGTGTCGATCACCGGTGTAGGAAGATCGAACGCGAAGGTTCGAATGGCGCCCGCGGTGTAGGCGCCAATGCCATTGATTGCGATCAGATCTTCGACGTCGTGCGGAAAATGTCCGCCATGCTCCTCAAGAATCTCCTTTGCACCATCACGCAATCGTAATGCACGACTGTTGTATCCCATACCCCGCCACGCGAGGAGGATCTCGGCATTCGTCGCTGCAGCAAGTGCGTTCACCGACGGAAATTCTTGTATAAATTTTTTATACGATCCGATAACGCGTGACACTTGGGTTTGCTGCAGCATGATTTCCGACACCCACACGCGATACGCACGATCGTCTTGGGAGAGTTTCCAGAGATCACGCCACGGAAGCTCGCGACGGTGGAGCAGGTACCACGCATGAAGTGTTTCAACGAACCTCTGGATACGCTCGTGGCGATTCACGCTCCATAGTGTACATCGCCCTTGTTACGAAAAATCTCGAGATTTTTTCCAAAGAAAACACTCGCTCCACTGCTTCGGCTGGCCTAGTCTGCGCGTCGCATGACAATGGTTCTGAACGCTTTTTGGCGGGCAACGCGCGTGAATCCGCGGTATTTCTACTGGTGGATACCGACGGCGCTCCTCGTGTCCGCACTCTGGATCGCCGATGCGTTGTTTGGCTCATGGATGGTGAACCAGCTGATC
>CAYQJY010000067.1:0-6032 GCA_964418005.1 uncultured Candidatus Peribacteria bacterium | reverse complement strand
TCTGCGTTTTTACCTTCTATCGGTCCATTACCGCACGAATTTGAAGTTCTCGTGGAAGGGGATGGATGATGCGAAGGATGCACGCCGCAAAATCGCTGAAGCCTTCGCAAAGGTTGATGCCAGGCTTGGAGGCGAGAGTGTCCACGCAACGACAGATGTCGTGGCGGATGATGTGCGCCGTCACACGAAAGACTTCCGCGAAGCGATGGATAGCGACCTCAATGCTCCTGCGGCGATTGCGGCGATGCATGGCGTCGCGAAGCTCATCAATACAATCGAAGCACACGATGACGCAATGTACTCCGATGACGATCTCGGTGCTTTGAAAGAGTTCATCGATCTCGCTCGACGCACATTCGGCTGCTTCGATCCGATTGCCGATGTGCACATCCCTGCCGATGTGCAACGTCTCCTCGACGAGCGTGCACGTGCGCGTTCCGAGAAAAACTTTGCTGAGAGCGACCGTTTGCGCGGTGAAATCGAGAAGAGGGGATTCACGGTCAAAGACACGGGAAAGGGCCAACAGTTGAGAAAAAACTGAATTTGACTGATTTTTGCAAGTATCGTACTTTGGTTTCACCGTTGTTCTACATGTGGAAAACGGAAGTTCCGTTCTATTCCCCCTCAGGCAAGGAGAAGAAGTATGTTGGTGCTCTCGCGTCATCGTGATGAAAGCATCATGATCGGCGACGACATTGTCGTTACGATCGTCGATATCCGCGGCGACAAGGTTCGCATCGGCATCCAGGCATCCAAAGACATCCCCGTTCATCGTCAAGAGGTGTACGACGCCATCAAGCGTGAAAATGAGGGTAATGCCGCCGCTGACGAAAAGAAGAAGGATTCCTAGGGGTATGTGCCTGGGGTACATCGGCCCTCCCACCAGAGGGCCGATGTTTGCTATGGCATCGTTTTCCACCGTCCAGGACACCTTTTTCCACCATCGGAGTGCAATCGGCTTTACCCTGGCGTCAGGTTCTCTTTCCACAATTCTGTGTAAAACTCGATTTTTTTGCCTAACATTGCACCCTTTTGAGGCTAAAGGCCTCTAAAGCCATGAGAAATACATTCTTCATACTGCTTTAAAGCACTTCTCTGCGTGAAATGTGAATTTTACTATAGATAATGTATAGAATACTTTACTATCCTCAGCCTCAATGTTTGGCCTACTTGACAGATGGGTTGAACAAAAAAGTTGATTCATCAACAGACGGACGTTTGAGCAAGGGCTTTTTTTGGCCTGTGACTGTCGTGCACATCCGTCAACTCTCGCTGAATTCTCTCTTCAAATTGCTTATTCTCGTATTTTTACAGAAGAGAATGCGCTCTGCGGTTTTTTGTGACGTGCGTAACACCGATCCTCTGAGGACGTTTGAAGTGGTGCACGGGAATGCTGTGCGTCTTGCCCCTGCTGGGGGCTTCGCTACCATCCTCGTGATCCTCCTCCGATAAAGGGGCGGGTCCGTGCACGTTCATTCACACGCCGGCACCTCGCGCAGGGTTTCCCAGCGCCGAGTCTCTCACGTCCCAGAGGAATGTTTTATGAAGGTTTCATGATTCATGATTCCTGATACTTACTTCCTTATATACAGGGACCGTGTATGAACGGGTCCTCGCATCTGGCTTCTGCCAACGTATTCGTCAGTATCTTCTCTTTAGTGTTAAGGAGCTGCACCCCACATGGGTCGTGCTCCCCGATACACCGGTGGATACGTCACAGCGAACGGACCACCTTTCCATCTTCAACCCACACAGAAACCGAATCGGTTTTATTTCCTTATATTTCTACAACTCCTACCTATGAACAGTTCGTTTAAGAAATTGTTCGCAGGAGTGTCGGCTGCGGCCATCGCCTTGACCCAGGTGGGTACGGCGCTTGCTGCCTACTCCGACGTTCCGGCAGGAGTCTGGTACGAAGAGGCTGTCGAGTCCTTTGTGGACGACGGCTACCTCGACGCTTCCCAGACCCGCTTCCGCGGCAATGACAACGCAAACCGCGCGGAGTTCATCAAGCTCGTCGTCGAGCTGAACGGTGGCATCCTTTCGACGCCGCCGGCAGTTCCGAGTTTCGACGATGTGCGCCCCGGCGCTTGGTACTACTCCTACATGGAGGAAGCCGCCAAGGAGGGTTGGGTTAAGGGTGACAACAACTGCTACGGCAGCCACCCCTGCTACGCCCGCCCGGCCGCGAACATCAACCGCGCTGAAGCCGCTGCACTCATCGTGCGCGCCTTCGGTCTTGATGCGACCGGTGACGCTCCCGAATTCGTGGACGTTCCGAATGGCCAGTGGTACACGGATGCCGTTCAGACGGCCGCCGATCACTGCGTCGTTCAGGGCGACTCCGGCACGGGTCGCGCTCGCCCGGCTGACTTCATGAACCGCGCGGAAATGGTGGTCATGTTGCACCGCGTCGACCAAGGAATGGTCTACGGTGTTGACTGCCGCATGGACGACGGCGATTCCGAACCGATGATCACGGACGTGACGGCAACGGATGCTTCCACGGTTGAGGTCGAATTCAACGTCGACATCTCCGAGGACACGATGGCCGATCAGTTCATGGTTTCCGGCGCTTCCGATATCGATGTCGAGTCTCTCGACTGGATCAACGAATCCACGGTTGAGCTCACGCTCGCCGAGACGATGGACGCTGGTGAGGATTACACCCTCACGGCGGAAGACGTCGAAACGGCTGATGGAGAGACGTTCTCCGACAGCATGGACTTCGGAGGCTTCACGGACCGCGAGGTCGGTGAAGGAACCCTCGAAGTGTCGCTCGCCTCGGGCAACCCATCCGGCGACACTGTGCCAAAGGGCGCAGTTGGCGTCGTTCTCGCTTCCCTTGATCTCACGGCCGACTGTGCTGATGACGTCTGGGTCGATGAGGTGACGGTCTTGCACGAAGGCTTCGGTGACGAGTCCGACATCGATGGTCTCTACTTGGCCATGGATGGAGGTCGCGTCTCTCGCAAGCGCACGCTCGACAGTCAGGACCAGACCGCTTCCCTCCGCATGAGCGATCCGCTCATGGTTGAGGCGTGCGAGACGGTAACCCTCGACGTCGTTGCAGACTTCGCGACGAGCGCTACGGCGTCTGCCGAGCACAACATTGCGGTCGAATTGCCGTCCGACATCCAGAGCAACGCTGTGGATACGGAAGGCACCTTCCCGCTCCGCGGCAACACCTTCCGCGTCGCCACCGTTACGGCTGGCACGCTGACGGTCGACTATCGCACCGTCTCGCCCGATGAGGTCGAGGTTGGTGACGAAGGCGTCGTGGTCGGCAAGTTCGAACTTTCGACCAACTCCGTTGAAGACCAGACGATCTACTCGATGACTCTCGAGCAGAACGGTACGGCCGGCGACGGTGATCTTCAGAATCTTCGCATCGCTCGCACGGACGGCACGGTTCTCACGAACACGGTCGTCACGACGACGGGCGATTTCGTTACGCTGACGTTCGACCCACCGTTCACGATCCTCGAAGGTGACAAGGTCACGCTCGAGGTCCTCGCGGACGTCACGGGCGGCGCCGGTGACAACGTGGTCATGCACTTTGAAGAGACGAGCGACGTCTTCGCTGTCGGTTCGCTCTACGGCTTCGGAGTCAATGGCCAGCTCTACGGTTCCCAGGTCAGCATCCCCGATGACGATGGTGACACGGTGACCATCCAGGCCGGCGAACTCACGATCGAGATCGACGGTCCGGTCCAGCAGAAGTTCACGCGTGACGACGATGACGCGGTTCTCGCCAACTTCGAAATCACGACGGGTGGCGACTCCGTGGACATCCGCGACTTCTACGTCGCAATCGAAGCGCAGACCAGCACGGGTGCCGGTCTCGCCATCGCGGGCAACACCTCGTCGGACAACGTCCACGAAGTGCTCGAAGATGTCGAACTCCGCAACACGCGCACGGGTCAGTCCGTCTCCGCTGTCCGTCTCACGACGGCCGGTTCGGCCACGACGGGTGACTTCTTCTCGAGCACCACGGAAACGTGGCAGATCTACCGCTTCGACGACTTCGAAGTGGATGGTTCCTCCACGTGGGAACTCCAGGCTGACATGATCGACAACGGAACGGCCGCTTCGGCTCACCCGAAGAACGGCGACAAGTTCCGCGTACACGCTTGTACGACGGTCAGCACAGCCACCTGTTCCTTCGGTGGTCTCATCACGGCTATCGATGACTACAACCTCGTTGCAGAAGGCGGCTCCACGGGTGACGACGTCACGGACGTCCGCCCAGGTGCCACGATCACTGGTAACTTCCAGCGCATCGCTACGCCGGAACTCAACGTGGCTGTGAAGGCCATCGGTGCGTCTGACACTGCTGTGAAGAACAGCGACAACGTGAACCTCCTCCGCTTCGAAGCTCGCGCAGGCGAGGCTGAAGACATCCTGCTCACGCAGCTTATCTTCAACGCCGAGTCCGGCTCGCTCCTGAACGGTCAGGACTACACGCTGTGGTTCGACTCCGACGGCGATGGTGTCGTTGACACAATCGCTCAGAACGGCGTCTCCGTGCAGAACTCGAACGTCACGTTCGACGATCTCACGGGCGGCGGCGTCTTGCTCCCGTCTGAGGAATCCGTGCTCTTCGAAGTGCACTCGGACATCGCTTCGTCCCTCACGGGCGACGATCTCCAGCTCCGCTTCGCTACGGGCGCCACGAGTTACATCGAGGCCGAAGAAGCCGACAACGGCTCCAGCCTCTCGGGCCTCCGCCTGAACAACTCGTGCTCCACCACATGTGAGATCATCGTGACGACCCTCCGCTCGAAGAACTACCTCCTGGTCAACCAGGGTGACCTCTTCGTGACGTTGGACTCGACGCCGTCGCGCAGCCGCCAGCTCTTGGCCGGCACGCTCGGTGATACGATCCTCCGCCTCCAGTTCCGCGCTCAGAACGAAGACATCGACGTGACTGACCTTCAGATCACCTCGTCCGGTTCGAACGCTTCGTCGATCGACCGTCTCGAGTTGTACAAGGATGGCGCCACGACGGCCTTCGCCACGGCGACGGTCTCGGGATGTGGTTCCGATGACGTGCTCCGCACGAGCACCATCGAGACCTTCTGTGCCAATATGGAGAACGGTCAGCTTGTCGTGAAGGATGGTGAGAACCTTGACGTTCTCGTCAAGCCTCGCCTGAAGTCCGACGAGCAGGGCGCTCTGTCCAACCAGGACATCCTCCTCTGGATCTCGCGCCAGAACGTCTCTGATAACGCCACCGGTTCCGGTGCTGTTCGTGCTCGCGGTCGCGAGTCGAGCAGCAACCTGACCGCGAACAATCAGGACTCCACCAACGACGGTGAAGTGTTCATCGGTACGGATTCCATCGCTTCGAACGTCAACATCAACGGCAACGGAAACGACGTTTCCTTGTCGAAGGTCACGACGATCGCCAACGCGAACCCGGATGCCGACAACACGAACGTCCCGACGGGCGTCTCGCCGTTCGGTCAGTTCAAGTTCACGGCTTCGACCAACAGCAACACGCTGAATGGTCTGAACAAGGCCACGCTCTCGGGTGTGATCTTCAACGTGAACGCGACGAACGTCACGATGAACCCGAGCAACTTCAAGTTCTACAACAAGGCTGACTCTTCGACGAAGTCCACGTGTCGCACGTTGAGCACCGGCGGTGTTGTGAACACGAACGTTGCTTCCGGCTCGTTCCTCGTTGAGTGCCGCGCCCTCAAGGCGAGCTCAGTCGACGTTCAACTTGAGTCCGGTGAGACCTCCACCTTCGTCCTCGAAGGTGACATCACCAACTCGAAGGTGTCGTCCACGTCCAACTCGACGCTCCAAGCGGCGATTCAGGACTTCACGACGCGCTCCACGACGACCTACGGTCCGTCTGTCTCTCACATCGACTGGTTCGACGAAGACGCTGCTGCCCTCTCGGCTAGCACGACAACGTCGCGCTTCAAGTGGATTGAGTACAGCGACACGGTTGTCCGCTCCACGTCCTACAAGAGCTAATAGTTAGCTTCCTGTAGCGATAAACAGCACCCATTGGCCCC
>CAYQJY010000066.1:0-6037 GCA_964418005.1 uncultured Candidatus Peribacteria bacterium | reverse complement strand
GTGCGCGCGAACGGGTATTTTTCGGTGCGATGTGAAGAATCGTTTTCCGTTCACTTGCAGCAACCGCCGGACGACGAACACGCGCCATCAGTCTTGCACGGACAACACTTCATGAACGTCTTCACCAACATGTGGAAGGAGAAGATGAGCGTCAACAGCGCCAAGGATCCTTCCGGTGCACCGGCAATGAAGCCGCCGCCATTCGGTAGGAAGTGCGTGTTGTACGCCGCGTACAACGTAATGAGCGTCACGATCGCGTAGACGGCCAACGTGATGTAGCCGACGACCGAGCAACCCGTACATTTGGAACAAGACATCATACGGAGAAGATTGGTAAGAATTAGCCCCATTGTAGGAGTGCCTTCTTCGAAACGTTCTACCGCTTTGACAGGATATGTGACAGAGTATTGCTTTTGCGGAAGCGTACATTTGCAAGCATTGAACCAGGAGAAAGCACAAAAAATGTATTCACATACTGAATGTGGAGATCGCGAAAGGGCTACTCGTTGCGGAAATCAATTCCTCGCGTACGCTGATGTGAAACCTGAAAGCAGGTACGCCCCTTCAAAACAATGACAACCACGCACTACTCGCTTCGCGAGAGTGCATGGCCAAGCAGAGAGAGTGACGGTCATCGATGGAGCGTTTTCGCTCGTTCCTCCCGGCCACACTCCTCCACCTTTGTGCAATACGGGTCTAGGACACGTGCTCGCAAGCACTCCACTGCATTTGGTGGCTGTCATCCTCTCTACTCCTTCATCTCGTCATCGGCTCCCGTACTCGACTTGGTACGTGAAGCCCTTCAGACAAACATACAAGGCTCCTTACGGGGCCTTTTTGTTATGTCTTCATGTGCGCGCCCGTGAATCCTTCGGCAACGCTCAGGACAGGCTTGCACGCTTGGCGACCTCTTCAAGAACGCCCAGCGTACCTATTCGTAGGTGCGCTGGCTGGTATTACGACTGGAACCCACTGACATCAATCCCCTTCTTCTTCGCTTCATCGAGGAGCGTTTTACTCACGGGCGGAATACCACCGGTCGCTTCGAGCTTCGGCGCGAGGTCAGCCATCTGCTTCTTCTCGTCATCGGTGAGCGTCTCGCCGAGGTACTGTTTCTTGCGGATCGCATTGTAGATGTTCGCCCAGAGCTCGCGGTCACGCCAAGCGCGGTACTGCTCCAGGGTCATCTTCTTCGCACGTGCCTTCTTCTTTTCTTCTTCCTCTTTCTCCTTTGACTTCTCCGCAGTTTTGGCTGCTACTTGTGCTTCCTGCGCGCCGGCGGCCCAGCGCATGATCTTCTCTTCCACGACTGTCTTCTTCTCTGCATAGCGCTCGCGTGAGAGGGTGCGGAGCTGATCGACGCGTCCGGCAGGCATCTCGATCTTCGGTGGCGGAAGCGTTGAGACTGAGAACGGCTTACTTGGGATACCGTCGATCATCAGACGAACGTACGCATGGAACTTCGGAAGGCTGAGGATGTCTTTCACCGAGACCATCTCCTCGAACTGCATGCTGATGTCTTCTGCATCGTCGCTGCCCACCTGGAAGCTCACCATCGAGCCCACGTTGCCGAACACGGCATCGCGCAGGGCGGTATCCCCTCCTTGAAGGGTCAGCTGGCCCACGTACTGGTGCGCGATCGTGAGGGCGAGACGGTATTTGCGGGCTTCGGAAAGGATTGTGGCAAACGACTTGGTAGCAAAGTTCTGAAACTCGTCGACGTACAGGTAGAAGTCACGGCGGTCCTTCTCCGGAATGTCCGCGCGGCTCATCGCGTCGATTTGGAACTTCGTCACGAGCATCGAACCGAGGAAGGCGGATGTGTCTTCGCCGAGTTTTCCTTTGGAGAGGTTCACGAGGACGATCTTCCCCGTGTCCATCGCATGGCGAATATCGAGCGTCGATTTCACCTGCCCAACGATGTTGCGGATGACGGGGGTTGTGAGGAGCTGACCGATCTTGTTCTGGATCGCCGCGACGGCTTCTGTGCGGTATTTATCGCTCCAACTGGGGTACTCGACGTCCCAGAACGTCTTTACGACCGGTTCGGTGCAGTTGGCGACGATCTTCTTGCGGAAGGCATCGTCCGCGAACATGCGCAGGATGCCAAGCATCGTTGTGCCCTCGTTATCGAGGAGTGCGATGAGGGTATTGCGAAGGATGTACTCCATGCGTCCGGAGAACGCTTCGGGCCACATCTTCGTAAAGATGCTCATCATGCCGGAGGCGATGAGCGGCTTCTGGTCGGCGTTCTGAACCTCGAACATATTGAACGATACGGCGTACTCTTTGTCGGACGGTTCAAACAAGACGACGTCGTTCGTGCGATCCTTCGGGATGAATCGGAGACACGCCTCGATGAGGTCGCCGTGCGGGTCGATGACGGCCACGCCCTTCCCGCCACGAACGTCACTCTCGATCATGTTCTCGAGAATCGTCGACTTGCCCATGCCCGTCTTCCCGATCACGTAGATGTGGCGGCGGCGATCGTCGGGGCGAATACCGAAGCGAAGGCGTTGGCCCTGGAACACTGATTCGCCGAGGACAGTGAGGTTTTCTGGCTTATCCGTCACGTTTTCAACGGGGAGGTTCACCGGTGGCTCCAACTTCTTCGAAATCACCCAGTCCATGTTCGGCGTCTTCACGAGGATGTTCGGCACGTGCCAGAGTGTCGCAACTTCTTCGGCGGAGAGAAGGAACTTCGGCCGCGTGAACCCGGTCGGGAGTGTCGGCGAGGTCATCACTTTAATGATCTCGAGACCGTTGCTGCTTGGAAGCGAGAACTGGCGGTAACTGCTCGCGATCTCCTCTACCTTCGCGCGCGCTTCGGGTTCGAGCACAGCAGGAGCGATGACACACACGCGAAGATTCGCGCGGAAGAGCAGACGATTCAACTTGTCGGCCGCGGCTGCTTCGCTGTCTTCACGTTCGTGACTGCGCATGCTGACCTGCACTTCTTCGTCGGAGAGTCCTGCGGTTGTAACCTCCTCCCCTGAGAGCGCCGAGATCTTCGTCTTCGTCTTGAATGCGGAGAACCACATCTTCCATCCACCGAGGAGGACATCGAGTGGCCAGAGGAGCATCCGCCTCCAGCCCTTGGTCATGTGCACCTTCGTCCAGAGCATGGCAAAACCAGGAGAGCGCTTGGCCAAGCCCTTTCCGAGGTATGGGAGAAACTTCAAACCGCGCTTGCGGACCTTCTGCGATGCGGGCGTGACAATGAGCTGCACAAGCCCACGCATCCCCGGCTTGGAATAGCGCACGAGCGTGGAGGTGATGCCGGCGATCGTGTCGACGCTCTGGCGTGACGACACATCCGTGAACTGCGGGTAACGCTTGATCGGGAAGAGCTCCGGATCCGTGAGTGTCAGATCTGCGTAGACAACAATCTCCCCTTCCTTGAGTGCGAAGAGTTCCTCGCGCGCGGGTTCGATCTCGGCGTCTGGGAATTGTCCGTACAGCTGCGACTCGGCAAGTGCGCATGCGCTGCGACTACCACGAACGAAGAGGCCGATCTTTCCTTCGGCGAGTCCGATATCGAAACTCACGGGGCCTTGCGAGGCCTTCAGCGAGTGCAATGACGAGAGCGCCGTCTCAAACATCAACGGTCCGCGCGCCGCGGTCGCATCGTCTTGATCCGGCAACGAAGGCCGGACGCGGAGCAAGATGTTGTCGGTGTTCTGGGGCATGAAGGAGAATTGAGGTAATCGCGCGTCACCCTTCGTCTTCGCTCAGGGTGACAGCACTGTCATGGTGAGCGAAGCCGAACCATGACTTAGGTAGTTTTCAGGAAATCACGAATAAGGTCTAACGCAGCGGTGTTATACGCATAATCCATGCGCATCGGACCGAGAATGCCAATGGCGCCGTGTGTGCCACGCACATCATAACGAGTGACAAGCATGCTGCAGCTTTGGATCTGCGGAACGATGTGTGCATCGCCGATGTACGTCTGCACCGAATCGTCGAGTTCTGCTTCTTCGAGAATCGCTGTAAGGTTCGCAGACTCGAGCGCCTCAACGACGCCCGACGCAAGTTCCGGGCTCTGCTGGAACTCTGGCTGACGAAGCGTGTTCGCAAGACCGAGGTAGTACACCATGTCCTTGTGCGGCACCGTCGCGAACGCGACGTTCGGAATCATATGCGAGAGGAGTGTGACCGCTTCGTAGACTTTCTCCTGATCTTTGCGGCGGACGTACGCCTGCTTGAGTCGATCGAAATTCTTCTGCACCTTCTGCATCTCCTTGCTCGGCTCGATGTATTCGCGCACGTAGATCTGATAGCCCTTCGCTGTAGGAATGCGCCCGGCGGAGACGTGCGGCTGCTCCAGAAAACCCTCCTGGCAGAGCAGGCGCATCTCATTGCGCAGCGTCGCCCCCGAGACCTGGAACTCCCGCCCAGCCACCAAATTCAGCGAACCAACCGGCTCCGCCGTTTGAATGAACTGGTCGATAATGGCCGAAAGAAGCTTCGCCTGACGCGTATTCATCTATCTAATTATAGCACTCTTTTGGCTTGAGTGACAGATTATTTCGGTGCTATTGCCTCGTGCAACGTCGAAGCGCGCTTGGTAGGCGAGGACTTTGACAACGGCAATTTCACTAATCCACGCCGCTTCTCCTTCGGCAAGTAGTCACGTTCCACGAGTTCTGGGTCGTGCTGGGTCCACGTTTCGCGGTATTGATCGGCGTACACACGACGAAGCAGATCCCCGTCGTGCCACGTGGCGACGTAACGGCTCGGAAAACGATGATCGCGTAGGGGAACCTGTTCCACAGCCTTCAAGAGACGCCAGTCACATACCTGGAATCGCCCCTCGTGTGGGCTCCAGTCAAAAAAATGATCTGGTCGAACACCAATTTTCCATGTTCGTCATGGAAATGATTGCATTCGATGAGATCGACGCACTCGGTGCAGCACGGCTCGCACTGCACTCCAGCTTCGGCCGTCGAAGCAGCCACAGCAGACCCAAAGACCGCACCAAGCATCCCCTTGAGTGCTTCGCGACGAGTGAGAACGATTTCCCCCTCCCCTCTCCTTGGGACAGGTTCACACGCTTCCGTAGAGCCCTCCTTCTCACGGACCATAGTGACCATAGCTCTGCATGCTACTCCGTGGATGTGCGATGCCAAGCACATTGAGACAGCGCCAATCACATGATCTTCGCCGGATGCGCCCGCAGGACCATGCACCATGTCATAAAGAGATTCATCGACGGAGCTCGCTGCTTCTTTTCAAAAGCATCGACATCTTCGGCGGTGACGGTAACACCAATGACTGTAGAGAGCGCTTGGGCAATCTTCTCAAGCGATTTTCCCTGCAGCACACGAATCACTCCAAACCTAGGCCCCAACGCCAGAATGGCATCGTTGACATTGTGGTCATGCGTCAGTGCGCTCTCGAGCATGTGTGTAGGATCACCATCGTTGCATACCACACGGAGCTGCAGACGCGTGCCACTGGCAGTCGTCTCGAGCTCCCGCAAACGCTCGATGTGCTCAGGCAGGAGCCTCGACTGAGGAACGTGTACAACGACGCTGGTATCGCCACCTTCGACGGAAATACCTATTTCACCAACAAGCTTCGCGCCTGGTTGCCTGTTTCCTTCCGCATCAAGAGCACCCATGCCAAACAGCCTACCACCAATGTCGTTATGCTTTCACCGTATGCCGCCTTAGCCCCTTACGCCGCCTTCTTCGCGATGCGGGCCTTGAAGCGGTCGATGCGGCCGCCGCGGGTCGTCGTCTGCTTCTTGCCCGTATACACCGGATGGCACATACGGCACGTTTCAACGGTTTGCGTCTGGACCGTGCTTGGGATCTCGAAAACGGTGTTGCAGTTCGTGCAGGTCGTTTTCGCGTCCGCGAACATCGTTGGGTGGATTCCGTCCTTCATAAGCCTGGGGATTCTACGGAAAAATGAGGGGGATGCAAGGTCTCCTTGGCATGTTTTACGCCGAAATTACGCCTTCGCAGCCTTCCTTTTGCTCTTCTTCGCCGCCTTTTCGACCTGTTCCGCGACCTCGAAGAGCTCCTCC
>CAYQJY010000065.1:0-6100 GCA_964418005.1 uncultured Candidatus Peribacteria bacterium | reverse complement strand
GCACGATCGTCCCGTAGGGAGTGTGGATCGCGACGGCGGCGGAATCAGGAATCGAGTGCGTCACGCGGAGGAACTCCACGGAGACTTTGCCGAACTTGAGCGTTTCACCGAAGGGCACAACGTTGAGTCGAGCCTTGCTGGTGAGATGCTCCTCTTCCAGGCGTTTCTTCACGAATGCCATCGTGAGCTTCGTTCCAAAACACGGAGGAAAGTGAAGCTGTGGCAAAAGGTGCTGAGCGGCGCCGATGTGGTCGAGGTGCCCGTGCGTAAAAAGAACGGCCTTGATCCTGTTTTCGCGACCCTTGAGGGTCGTCACATCCGGGATCAAGTAGTCGATGCCGAGCATGTCCTCATCCGGGAACTGGAGCCCCAGGTCGATGAGGAAGATGTCGCCATCACATTCAAGAACGAAACAGTTGCGCCCCACCTGCTCGAATCCGCCGAGCGGATAGAGTTTGAGATTACCGCGCCCCCCTTGGAGAGTCGGTTGTTCGCGTTGCGGCTGGGGTCCACGGTTGCCGTGCGGACGATTGCCGCGTGGTTGGCGATTGGGATTTCCCCTGCCGGAGGCAGGATCAGAAGGCGGTGGCACGTTGCCGCGTTGATGCGGTACGGGGAGCCCTTCTTCGGGGGTAAAGGACGGAGGTGGCGGGGCCACCGGTTGTTCGGAGGCATGCTGAGTTGCACCACTCACGTGGCGCTGCATCCACTCTTTCACCGTTTTCATCGGGAATGTTTGGAAATGAAACTGAAAACTGCCACCAGACTACTCTCTCGGCGCACAGATAGCAAGGTCATTTGTCATGAGAGTCTGTTTTTTGGCTTCAGATCAACAAATTTTTACTCAGATTTTTTGTTGCGGTACGAACGAAGGGGGTCTTCCATCCCCTTTGTATAAAGGAAGCGGCCTTGCGATTAGCGGCGGTACGGGTACCCTGACATACCGTATGGACATGGACATTAAGACGGGATCTACCCGTTCTCCGCGGTCAGTTCTTCTCGCCTGTACGGAAGAGAAGAGTCTGCAGGCTGAGCGTGTGTTGATGTTGTTTGAAATCCACGGAGATGAGAATCAGGCGAAGACCGTTCGGCGCGAGTGCGAGAATGTTCTGAAGCATGCGTTACTGGAAACAGACGGGAATGCTGCCGAACGTTTGGATGGTGCGCTGAAAGAACTCAACGGACTTCTCAAAGGAATGCTCGTGTCAGGAGCGATCGAGGATCTCCATCTCCTTATCGCTGTGCTCGAAGAGGGCGGCATGCTGCACGTGTCGCACGCTGGCCGCAGTGAGGCCTATTTGGTGCGAAAAGGCTTGGCGAGCCAGATAACGGAGTATACGAGCGGAAAGTCGATACCGGCGTTTGTGCACATTTCCAGCGGTGCGCTGCAGAAAAACGATATTGTGATCCTCTCCACGCAGCGGCTCCTACGTTCGCTCACGCCAGCGCAGATGGCAGGACTTCCGAAGAAGGGCGAACCCATCGATGCGCTCATCCGCGCGCTCGATGCCGAAGGTGAGCATGCGGCGATCGCAACAATCGTTCTCGATGGCGTGCTCACGTTGCCGCTCGGTGATGATGAGCCTGCCGAAGCCCCGCGCCAACGCCCTGTTCGACGTCGCAGCGGATCTGACAACATCGTGCAGGCATACGCCGAGAAGGCGATGACATTCATTCAGTCGCTCCCCCTTGGAACACTCGTCGAAAAACTTCGCCCCACCCCGAAGCCGCGGGGCGTGAAGAATGCGATCGAGAAGGGATGGAATACTGCCAAGGACTGGTTCTCCGGGCTGATGGTTGATTTACGCGATCCGAAGCGCAAAAAGAGGGCCCACTTGTTGCTTATTGCCCTCGCAATCGCGTCCATCGTTATCGTGTGGATGCTCGTGAATCTCCTGCTCTTCAGTCAGCGCAACAAGAGCCAGGCGGAACTCACGGCGCTCATGAAGACGATCAACGAGCAAATCCAAACGGCGGAGAACCGTCGCATCATCGGTGACCTCGCTGCGGCCAACGGCATTCTCGCGCAAGCGGAGGAGGCCGCACACCAAGTGACGGATAATGAGTCGGGCCTCTTCCGATCGGAGGCGCTCGACTTGCTCGATAAGATCCGCGCAAAGAAGGAAGAATTGAACAATATTGTTACAGTGACGCCGCGCGTCGTCGCGAATGTTGCGACGAAGAATGCGTCGGTCGTTGCGAAAGGCCTTATCGGACTTCGCGATGGAGAGTTCGTCGCCTTCGATGCGCAAAACCTCTACCGCGTCTTGCTGAACACCGTTGACGATCCATCGAAGCTGCCCGAAGGCGACGAATTAATCGCCGCAGGAGCCTCTTTTGTGCGCTTCAACACGCTCGTCTTCCTCGTCACCGGTAATGTCGTGATGGAGTGGAATAATGACGCTCCAACGACGATGAAGACGGAAGATCCCGCAGGATGGGTCACGGGCTTTGCTGCCGAAACGTACCTGCGTTACCTCTATGTGCTCGCACCCGATCGCACGACGAGCGGGAAGAACCAGATCTACAAGTACGAGCGTCTGCAGGATCGCTACGGTCCACCGGCGTCGTACAACCTCAACGGCGATCTCACGGGCGCGATCGATCTCGCGATCGACGGCAACGTGTACATCCTGAAAGAAGGAGGAGGTATCGTGAAACTCTTCCGCGGCGAGTCGCAGCCGTTCCAAGTACGTCAGGCACCGGAGAATCTTCTCGTGAATGCGACGAAGATCTTCAAAGTGCAGGACGGCAACTTCTATATTCTCGATCCGAAGGATAAGCGCATCATCGTTTTGGCCGATGGAGGTGCTTCTGGTGAAGCCACATATTTGCGTCAATATGTCATTAAAACTGAGCAGCTTGGTCAGTTGCAGGATCTCTACATCGATCCAGACCAAGCCCATCTCTACGCGATGGATGAGAAGCGCATCTACATCATCGACATGAACCAGCAGGGCGAACGCGAGACAGTGCCAACGAGGACGACGTCGTCTGCGCCGACCAACTGAGGCCATGAAGGTCCTCGTGTTCGGAACCTTCGATCTGCTCCACCCGGGGCACCGGTTCGTGCTGAACGAAGCCCAGAAGCGCGGCAGGCTTTCCGTTGTCATTGCGCGTGATACCAACGTACAACGCATCAAGGGGCGATTCCCCGTGCATGATGAAGACGAGCGCATATCGCACGTGCGCTCTGTCGTTCCTGATGCCGAGGTTGCGCTCGGTGATGCACATGATTTCCTCGTGCCGGTGCGCGCTATCAATCCCGATCTCATTCTCCTTGGATACGACCAAGCCTTGCCGACTGGCGTACGCGAAGAAGATTTGCCCTGCGAGATCGAACGTCTGCCTGCGTTTGAGCCTGAGAAGTATAAATCATCAATTTTAAGGAATAATAAGACATAGTTTTGACTAAAAATCAAAAATAGTGTATTATAGTGGGAAATGCACACATACAGCCTCCCCCGCTTCACGAAGCTTCCCGTCATTCGGGAGGTGCTTGGTGCTGGGTCAGGCATGGCGATTGCGCTCTCGGCGTACTACGTCTTTGAGTTTGCGCGCGACCTCATTGGCGTTGGGGCATCGAATGCCATTGGCGAACGCCTTCACGGTGCTGCGGCGATGGTGATGGCACAGGGAACGGTTGGTCTTGCACTTCCCTGCACGCTCGCACTTGCTGCGGGCTGTGCCTTCGTTCATCGACGTATGATGTCCGAAATTGATTGATGTCGTGCCGCTCAAGCGCGGCACGAGTGTAGGCGTATACTGAGACCGTGATGATCGTCGCGGCCGTCATCGGCGTGTGCTTCGGAAGTTTTGGGAACGTTCTTATTGAGCGACTTCCGAGTGGAGAGTCGATTCTCGGCCGCTCCCGTTGTGATGGCTGCAGGCGGGTTCTTTTGCCGTTTGAGCTTATCCCCCTCCTCAGTTGGGTTCTTCTTAGGGGGCGCTGCCGCACGTGCAAAGAACGCATTTCCCTACGCGTGCCACTGCTGGAGATCGTTTCCGGATTCCTGGGAGTGATCGCACTTGCGCATGCGAATGAAGTGCTGTGGATTGCGATCCCCTTCTTCCTCGCACTGTGGTCGCTCTTGCTCATCGCGATCATCGACCTTCGCACACAAACGATTCCCGACATCCTCACATTCGTCGCATTCGTTTCTGCACTCGTGTATCAGTGGTTCTCATTCCACACCATTCCCGCGTTCGCACCTGTTCTCAGCGCGGCGTTCTTCGCCGTGCAGTGGCTCGTCAGTCGCGGACGATGGGTGGGAATGGGCGACGTCCTGCTCGCTGCTGCGTGCGGCATGCTCGTCGGCACGCCAGCAGGCGCACTCTGGCTTCTCCTCATTGCCTACGCATTCGGTGCAAGCATCGCGATAACGCTGCTTGCCCTCGGGAAGCTGAAAAGGCGCGATATGATCCCTTTCGGGCCATTTCTCGTGTTTGCAGCGTACTGCGTTCTGCTCCTCGGTGAGCAGCTGCCAACTGTCCCCCTCGCCTAATCGGCCTGCATCTTCGCGCGCTTCTTCGACTCTCGCTCTTTTATTTTCTCGCGCTTGTCGAATTTCTTGCGTCCGCGTCCGAGCGCGAGCGTCACCTTGATGTGTCGTCCCGCTTTTATGTCGAGCGGAACGATCGTCATCCCCTTCTCTTCCGACGCCGTCTCGAGTTTTGAAAGCTCTCTCGCGTGGAGCAAGAGCAGTCGGTCGCGCGTCGTGTCGTCTGGAATAACATTGCTTGCGAACGGATACGGACGGATCGTCATCTTTTTCAGCACAGGCTTCTTCCCACGGAACGACACGTACGCGCCCGAGAGATCTGCAAGGTTCATGCGGCATGCCTTCACTTCCCAACCGAGGAGCTGGATGCCAGCCTCGTAGGTTTCGACAATCTCGTAATCGAACTTGGCCCGCCGGTTCTGTGCGACAATCTTCACGGAAAGCAGCCTATAGGGCTTCTAATAGCCTTTCCAGGGCTTCTTGACGTCGTGTTTGACAAATGTTGGGAAGGTAGTATTCTGAGGGCAGCTACGGACATTGATTCTGGTTAGCGGTCCCTGCGCGCAATGCAGCGATCAGAGACCGCTACCCAGCGGTCACGGGTTATCCCGCTTCCGCCCGTAGTTACAACTTCGGGCACCAACAATGCAAATTGGCTGGGCCCGATTTTTTTATACGTAGCGTTTCAGTATCTGAGGGGAGTCTCGATCGGTCGACAACGCAATTTTGCATGCCAGCAGTGCTGTGTCGGTAATGCGCGGAGGTAAATTCGGTACAACACTTGCGATGGCGGTCCACAGTTCAAGTGCGAGCCCAATGCCCGACGCGCTTTGCATACTGATGACGTTCATCGTGTGATAACTCAGAAGCGGGATGAGCGTTGTGAGTCGATCAATATTTTTCTCGCGCAGATGAGGTTTGATGTATGCGTGGAGGACGGCAGAGGAATCATCGTAGAGAACATTCGGTTTCCCCTCCTCTTGCATTGTGGCGATCGTGTGTTCAGAGGTCGGATTGATCTGCAGCCAGATGTCATTCATCACATCCGACAGGTCACGCTGTAGTGTGGATGTGATGAAGGGAGAGGAATCAAGGAGCTGGCGAAACTTCTTGCGGTGGTCCGTGGCGAGAATTATCAGATGTTGTTCTTCTAGCGATAAGAGTTCTGGCACGGCCTTGCGGATGATCTCAGCTGCATATGAATTCGGTTGGTTGGAGAGGTTGAAGTCCGGTTGAGCCAATAGCTTTGCGGCTGCTTGTTGCGTTGTATTTGTTTCAACAACCTTTCTCATACGATGGGTCATTTGATGATACCTACTAATCTTCCATAGCGGATGCTCATCGCTCTCCGCTTCCATGTACTGCTCGATGGCCACACCTCGCATATCTTCGCGCGAGCGACTCAGTACGTCATTGCTTGTGTATTCAACATCCGTATTGGGGAAAATGAATTTTCCGTGCAGCGGTATCGAATGGTAGAGCAGTGTGTGTGCCCAATGCTGAATGAGACGTTGGATACCCCTGTCACGAACATCGATCGATGTGCGGGGTTGTTCCTTGAGGGTTGCCGTTAATCGATCGACGACCACACGTTGATA
>CAYQJY010000064.1:0-6117 GCA_964418005.1 uncultured Candidatus Peribacteria bacterium | reverse complement strand
ATTCTTTCAAAGAAACTATCGGCTGCAAGCATTCAGGCTACTGTCTTCGCATCACCGACATTCTACGGCGCGGGAAAAGAGTGGCATGTGATTCTCAAGGGAAAGAACATTCGCGAACTCCTTAACGATCTCGAGCTTGAGAACATCTCCGTTGATATCGATCCGGTCGACCTCCTCTAGGTGGTCCTCAATCGGTGCAGTGCAATGCCCGCTGCGACAGCAACATTCAGCGAATCCTTCTTCCCCAGCATCGGAATCTGCACCACAACGTCACACGCTTTCAACAATTCGAGCGAGATGCCCTCCACTTCATGCCCGAGGACGAGACACACCTTCTCAGGCGGATGATACGTAAGAAGATCGACCGCATCTGACGTCAGTTCCAATGCAATCGTCGTCCAACCGTCGTTCTTTAGCTCCGCAAGGAGATCGATCGGATTCTCTGCGTGTTCCCATTCGATCCACTCGTCCGCCCCAAGCGATGTTTTACTAATCTCCTTGCGCGGAGGAAACCCTGTGTACCCCGTGAGGTAGATCTTCTCGACAGCAAACGCATCGCCCGTACGGAAGATCGAGCCCACGTTCCCAAGGGAACGGATGTTATGGGCCAGAAGGCAAATATGGCGTGTCATGGTTCGGCTCCGCTCACCATGACAGCGCTGTCACCCTGAGCGGAGACGAAGGGTGACAGCAAGTTCAAATTTTCATCACTTCATCTTCCTTATGCTTCCGCGTGGCATCGATCTTCTCGTTGAATGCGTCGACTTCTTTCTGCAAAAGTCCTTCGAGCGTATCGCGCACATCTTCGTCTTTGTCCTGCTTGATCGCATCAACCGCCTTCTGACGATGCTGACGTAACGTGATGCGCGACTCTTCAGCCAGTTTATGCACGACCTTCTGCAACTCTTTGCGACGTTCCTCCGTCATCATCGGCAAGCTGATGCGAATGACAACACCATCGTTGACGGGGTTCACGCCCATGTTCGATGTCTGAACCGCCTTCTCCACTGCACCAAGAACAGATTTATCCCACGGCTGAATGACGATCGTGCGCGCGTCCTGCACACTGATGGATGCCACTGCCTTCATCTGCATCTTCTGCCCATAGGCTTCGACATCGATGTGCTCAAGTAATGCTGCATTGGCACGACCTGTCTGGAGCTTCGACAGCTCACCTTGCAAGTGCTGCAGGGTTTTATGTGCATCAGCCGTAAACTGCGCAAGACGAGGATCAGCCATAGTGGATCGAGCATAGCGAAAGAGCGGTTACTGTACCAGCGTTCCGACGTCTTTCCCCTTTGCTGCCGCGAGAAGCGTCCCCTTCAAGAAGAAGTTGAAGACGCGGATCGGAAGCCTCCGCTCCATGCACAAACTGAACGCAGCCTGGTCCATCACCTGCACCTGTTTCTCAATGGCTTCTTGGAACGACATCTTCTTGTACATCGTCGCATTCTTGAACTTCTGTGGATCTTTATCGTACACGCCGTCAACGTCCGTCGCCTTGAGTACCACATTGCAGTCGAGCTCTAAAGCGCGGAGTGCTGCTGCCGAATCGGTCGTGAAGAACGGATTCCCCGTTCCGCCCGCGCAGATGACAACGCGACCTTTCTGGAGATGGCGAATTGCCCGGCGCCGGATATACGGCTCGGCAAGTTGCGGAACATGGACAGCGGACATCACGCGCACGGTCGTTCCCTGTCGCTCCAGTGATGACTGGAGCGCGACACTATTCATAATCGTCGCGAGCATGCCCATTGCATCGCTCACCGTCCGCTCGATGCCGGCATCTTTGTTATCGCGCGATCGCCAAATGTTTCCTCCACCGACAACAATCACAAGCTGCACACCACTCTTCGCCACTTCATGAATGCGCTTCGCAACCTCTTCGACGGCAGTATGATCGATACCGTGCTCATGAGCACGACAAAACACCTCACCCGAGAGCTTCAAGAGAATACGCTTATAGGCTGGTGACATCGCTTGGATAGTACCAATTCGAACGCAAAGGACATCGTGCGTTGTCCGCTTCATTATGCTAAAATATGCGTATTGCCCCCGTAGCTCAGTTGGAAGAGCGGGAGACTTCTAAGCTCTAGGTCGCAGGTTCGATCCCTGCCGGGGGCACCATTCGACTCGTCGCTTCGCTCCTCGCTCATGGTGAACCGCCATGAGGAGAGGAGATCTTCATGTATTACCGAGTCGAATGACCCCGAGCAGCGTCGAGGGGCCATCACTCGAAGAACGAAAACACCCACGTCACAAATCCTTGCCACGCATTATTCGCTTGGCACAGAACGCCGCATGCTTCTTCCTCTTTCAGGATGAGACAGCGACTTTGAATTTTCGTCGAGCCAGTCGGACATTTCAGTTTGCACGTACGCAAACAACCATCAGCCTCCTCGTCATTCGCATCATCGCATTCCTCATCCGCATCGACAACGCCATCTCCACAATTCGCTTTGCGACAGACGGTCCGACAGCGATTCGGCATCGTATCGGAGTTCTGTTCGCCAATATCGCACTCTTCTGACCCCTCAATGGTTCCATTACCACAGACGGCAATTGTGCACATCCACGTACATCCGTCTCGCTCATTGGCGTTCCCGTCGTCACACGCCTCATCCGCGTCTTTCACGCCGTCACCACAGTATGGATTCCTGCAATTTGTCCTGCATTGATCGGGCAGTGTATTTGAATTTCCCGCGCCTTTATCACATACTTCCGGCTCTTGTAATTCACCATCACCACAGTGTGGCAGAAGAATTTCATCTTTTTTGCACTTTGATGAACACCCGTCATTTTCGATGCGATTTCCGTCGTCGCACTCTTCTCCTTGCTGCACCCAACCGTCATGACAGATTGCCGGGTACACCTTCAGTGGAGGGGGTCGAGGAGGAGGCGGTAATGAAGGCGCGATCGAAACAGCAATCGACGATATTGCCGATGACAGTGACGACATGATTTCAACCGTAACACTGCCCTTCGACGACTCTTTGGAGCTCGACGATGCAACAACAATCGACTGAATCGATGACGTTTGCGTTGAGGAAGACTGAACGACGATCGCCGACGACGCCTGTGAGGCTGAAGACGTGATCACCGATGCCGCAGCAGCAGAATCGCTTGATTTCACAGTCACCGCTATTGCGGACGAGATCGTCACATTCGCTACAGACGAACTACTCGATGAAGCCACATTCGAAGAAACCGATGAGGAAGAAGACGTGCATGACACGATGCTCCATTGACACGTCGTAGAACTGCAAACACGCCCGCACTGCCCCTCCGTCGTCGAACCGGTCCCAAAATCACACTCTTCACCGACTGATTGCGACACAATGCCGTCACCGCACACTATATCGGTACAATTGATCGTACAATTCGGCCCGTTTCCGTTACGCACTCCATCGTCACATTCTTCAGGCGAGTTAATAACACCATTCCCGCATACATCAGTCGTTTGCCCACGCAAATGTGTCGCACCAATAGCTGCGACAACCGAAAACAAAACGGCTACGACAATGGCGAGCCGGCGCGTCTCGAGAGGAAAGCGTTGCAGTAAGAGCACCTGCACATCCTCCGGGGGTTGCGTCCGCTACGCAATAGGCTGGATGCGTCGTTTCTGGTGGAGTAGACTTCCGGCCGTCCTTTCACCCACTACGCACATGCGTCTTTCTAAAATCGTCTGCACTCTCGGCCCTGCCTCGACGGGCTTGGAGAATATCGAGAAAATCATCAAGGCTGGGATGAACGTCGCGCGCGTGAATTTCTCGCACGCCGATCATGAGACCCATGGCAAAACAATTCGCGACGTCCGTGCGGTTTCTCAGAAGCTCGGCTGCGATATTCCGTTGATGCTCGACACGAAGGGGCCAGAAGTCCGGACGGGCGATGTCACAACGCCGATTCTGGTCAAGAAGGGCGAGCTCGTGCTCTTCACCCATGATACGAAAGCGACGTACAACGGCACAATCGTCCACGTGAACTACCCCCATTTTGGCAAGGATGCGATGAACGCCGAGGTGATCATCGTCGACAACGGCGACATGACATTCGATCTCATCAAGAGGAACAAGGACGATTCCGTCATCCTCAAAGCCAACCAGGACGGTTCGATCGGCAGTCGTCGCCACGTGAACCTGTACGGCGCTGATGTATCGCTGCCGTCGATCACCGACAAAGATTGGAAGGACATAGCATTCGGCGTTGAGCAAAAGATGGATTTTGTTGCACTCTCGTTCGTGCGCAGCGCAAAGGATGTCGAGGACGTTCGGAAGTTCATCAAGAAAAAGGGGGGCACTATGAAAATCATGTCGAAGATCGAGAATCGTCCAGCTCTCAAAAACATCGCAGAGATCATCGATGCATCGGATTCAATCATGGTCGCCCGGGGCGACCTAGGATCCGAAATGCCATTCGAGAAAATCCCCGCCGCCCAGGATATGATCGTCCGCATGTGCCGTGCGGTGAACAAACCCGTCATCGTCGCAACACAGATGCTCGAAAGCATGATTAAAAACCCCATGCCCACGCGCGCGGAAGTGACAGATGTCACCCACGCAGCACTGACGGGCACCGATATGACGATGCTCTCGGGCGAGACTGCTGCGGGCAAGTACCCCTTTGGTGCAGTGGAAGCCATGTCTCGGATTCTCGAGGAGACGGAATCGCGCATTGGAGAAACCGATTCATGCTATTACTGCGACTGTGGCCATGCGCACAACGATAGCGCCGTGCGTGCGCAAGCCGCCGTGACGATGGCAAAAAGTTCGAACGCCGTTGCGATTGTCGTGATGTGCAATACGGGGCATACAGCGGAACTGCTCAGTAGCTATCGCCCGAATGTCCCGGTGTACGCCTTCTCGGACTCCGGCCCCCTCCGACGCCTTCTGCAACTACGTTACGGCGTTATGCCACAGGAGATGAAACTGAAGAAGGACCCCGAAGTGAACATCAAGCTCTCATTGTCGATGCTTGCCAAGAAGAAACTCGCCAAGAAGGGCGACCGGATCGTCATCGTCGCACGCATGGACGCCAGCACGGGCCCGCTGGTAACAGTGCACCTCCGCCAGATCAGTTGAGCTGGCTTCGCTAGCGAGCAGCCACAGACGCCATGCCTGTCACATACGACGGATTGCGCGCTTGGACCATCCCTTTGATACCAGGGTCGTCCTGGAGTTTCTCGAGTGCTTGCTGCTCTGCGATCTGCATCTGCTGAATTTCCTGTTCGAGGAGCAACTGCGTGCGTTGATACTCGAGCGTGCGGAGTTTGTACCCCTTCGTCGCGTTGGCATTCTCGTGGAAGAGGATGAGCAACGCGAGAATGAGAATGAGCGACCCGATACACACCATGAGAAGCACCGTACTCTGGTCGACGAGCTCCGCGAGTGTGGAGCGTTTGACGTTCTGTGATGGTGGGAGGTGGCGGTGCATGAATTATTTCTTGATGATGGCGCGGAATTTCACACTACGCGAGCGTGGGTTCGATGCGAGTTCGTCGTCCTCCGGGACGAGAGCCTTCTTGGTCAGGAGATCAAAAGCTGCTTCTGCCGTCTCTCGACCGGTCAACGGGTCTTTTTCGGCTTCACAGAGGGCTTTGAAGGCGTGCTTCACCCGGCGATCCTCGAGGGAATGATAGCTGAGGATTCCCGCGCGCCCTCCTGATTGTAGCAAGAGTGGTAGAGCGACAAGCAGAGCATCGATTGCGCCAAGTTCGTCGTTCACCGCGATACGCAGTGCTTGGAAGATGCGCGGCAAGACTGACGGTGTTCGATAGGTGAAGATCTCTTCGACGGCTGCACGCAATGCCTGCGTCGTTTCGAGGCGCTTGCCTGCAATGAGTTTAGCAAGCGGCCGAACGTATTGATGCACTTCGCCGTAGTCGTGAATGATCGTGCAGAGTTCATCTTCATCGGCATGTTCGATGAGATCCGCAGCCGAATTCCCCGACGAACGATCGTAGCGAAGGTCGAGGGGTCCATCTGCGCGGAACGTGAATCCCCTGTTGGGATCATCGATGTGCGGTGAGCTGAGTCCTAAGTCCGCGAAGACGATATCGAATGCTCCATGCGGAAGCTTCGCAGCATCGCGGAAGTTTGTGTGAAGGAACGTCACCCT
>CAYQJY010000063.1:0-6126 GCA_964418005.1 uncultured Candidatus Peribacteria bacterium | reverse complement strand
CGCCTTACAAGCCGCAAGGTTATTGGGAGATCTGGAGTGATCCTAGGACGGGATGGTTTCTCCCTTACGGGCGTCCACTGTGATCCCTTTATGGGAATGCCCTTCACCGACGGCGACCCGCGGGTCGCCGCTTTTTTCACACAAAACCCTCTGCCACGGGGCAGAGGGTGTTTTGGAGGTCAGCGAGATCGTTTTTGTAGGAGCATTCCAAGGGCTCGTAATGTTGCGTTTTGGGAATGGGGAGCGTGCTTAAGCACCAGTTTGTCGGTCATGAGGCCGTACGTTTCGGCCCAACGTAGGACTAAGTCATGGTCGGCACTATTGCTGATCGCTTCCTGCACCCACGCTATGAACTCTTGGTACCCGTAGAGATAATCGAGCATCTGCAACGCTTTCACGATATGTAGTCGTTCAATCTCTGCGATGCGACCGGCTTTCGCTAGCTCCATCGCATACTCGAAGAGCAGCCACTGATACGGACCTTCCCAAAAGAAACTTCGAACGTGGCCATGACAGTCCAGGCACCCCTCGCTTTTGATTTTTTCCCAATGCTCCAGATACCACTGATCGATTTTGGGTTTTTCTTTATGCTTAAACACGGTTTGCTCCTTTGGAGTGATCTCGCTGTGGTGTCCAACGAACTAGATATAATTTACAACTTATATTGTATCTAGTCAAAATACGGGATTTTGGCTACAAGATAACCATCCCGTCACCGAAACTGAACAGCCGGAGCTTCTCAGCAATCGCTTTCTGATAGAGCTTCATTAGTTTGTCGCGGCCGACGAACCCAGCGACGAGCATCAGGAGGCTCGACTTCGGAACGTGGAAATTTGTCACCAACCCGTCGACGAAGCGTGGTGGGTTCTCGGGTGAGAGGAACAAGGTTGTCTTTCCATATCGGTTCGTGATTCTCTGGCCATCGACGGCTGCTGACTCGAGAGTGCGGACGGTTGTTGTGCCCACGGCGACGATCGGTCGTCCTTCCTCCTTTGCAGTGTTCAGAAACTCGGCGGTATCGTCGTCGATGAAGTACGTCTCTTCGTGCAGCGTGTGTGTGGTCAGTTGCTCTTCCGTCAGGGGTGCGAACGTTCCGAGGCCGACGTGGAGCGTGACGTAGCGCACGTCGCGACCGGATGCCTTGATGCGCTCGATCAGTTCTTCGGTGAAGTGCAGTCCCGCCGTTGGCGCTGCAACGCTCCCGGTGTTGTGCGCGAAGACCGTCTGGTATTCCGTCCGGCGTTCTTCTTCCGACAGTTTCGAATGGTCGATGTACGGAGGCAGGGGAGTGAGGCCGTGCTGTTCGAGGAGTGTGGGAGTCTCGGTGACGTCGAAGGACGGTTTGAGAATTGCTTCTTTCCCGTTCCGTTCGAGCACATCGAGTGTATGACCTGCCCACGTGGCTTTCATGCCTGGTTGCAGTGCGCCCGGTGCGAGCACTCGCAGCACATCGTTCTCCGTTCCAAGGCAGAGAACTTCGATCGTCTTCCCTCTGATGTCTAGTTTCATCCGTGCGGGCAAGACCTTCGTCTCGTTGAAGACGAGCACGCAGTTCCTTGGGAGGAACTCGTCGATGTGTGTGAAACTATCAAGCGTCGTTTCGCCGCTCGCACGGTCGAAGACCATCAGTCGAGCACTGTCCCGGGGGTGTGCTGGCTCCTGCGCAATCAGCTCCTTCGGGAAGGCGTAGTCGTAGGCCAAGAGGGTGTCGTGAGGATTTATCGACGATTGTTTCGATCGTTCAGCCATTTGGAAGGGTTATTCAAAATGTAGGTGCGAATCCTATCGTATTCCTCTGTAGAACGGACAATATGTTCGTGGAAATTCCGTTGCCATACGGTCGTACCAGGTGCATCCCGTAACGAATTGATGCGTCTGGTGACGGCGGATTTGAACGCCCCAACGATTGTCGACAACGACCGAGACTGGGGTTTGCCGAATGATGGGGTTGAACCGTCGATTGCGGTTGCCGACAACGATGGTTGCGTGGGTTTTCGTGATGTCGATGATGAACCGTTGATTGTGGTTGCCGACGACGATGGTGGCGTGGGTTTTCGTAATGCCGATGGTGAACCGCCGATTGCGGTTGTCGTAGGGGCATGGCGCGCCATGCCCCTACCGTTCCATGATTGGGAATCATCGATGTGCATTAACAAATGCACATGGTTTGGCATCACCACCCACGTGTCGATATGGACGTATGGTCGAATGACGGTTGTGTTTCGAATTTCGTCCGCCACCACCCGCCCGCATTCGTTCAACCCCATCACCCCGTTCCGTATTTCCCCAAACAAATGTTCCCGATGTCGCGTACAAATGGTCGCAAAATACGTCCCGGCATCGCGATAATCGAAACCCGGCGCACGGATTGATCGTCGATGATGGCGATGCTGATCAACCATCACCACACGATAAACGCCATCTGGGCCACGCGTGTTTCGGTGTGAGAACGGTGTTCGGGTTTACCTCACCCGTACGCGATGAACGTCATTCTGCGTCGTCGCGGGACGCCCGTTCCTTTCGTGCCGGCGCCCCGACAATCACAACGAATTCCCCCTTTTTGATGAGCGATTTCGCGGTATTGGGGAGCCCTGCAACGGTGGTCGTCACAAGTTGCTCGTGCAATTTTGTCAGTTCACGGGCGATGCAGATGGGGCGGTCGGGCTGCAGCGCGAGCGCCTCGCTGAGTTCGCTCAAGGTCTTCTCGATTCGGTGGACTGATTCATAGAAGACAATCGTGTCCTCTTCGGCAGCGAACGTTGAGAGTAACGTCTTGCGGCCTTTCTTCAGCGGCAGGAACCCGAGGTAGCGGAAGCGGTTGATAGGAAGGCCAGATGCCGAGAGCGCTGTGAGGAAGGCGGCGGGGCCGGGGAGTGCGGAGATGGGAATGCCTTCCTGCCGACAGCGCGACACGAGTGTGTAGCCGGGGTCCGAGATGCCCGGCGTACCGGCGTCCGACACAAGGCAGAGGTGTTCGTCATTCTGCAGTCGATCGATGATGATCTCGAGCGAACGCGTATCGCTGTAGCCGTGGAAACTGATGAGTGGTTTTTTCTCCAAGCCGAGAAGTTGCAACAGCGAGCCTGTCACACGCGTGTCTTCGCACACGATGGCATTGCACCCTGCGAGCGTTCCCAGCGCCCGAGCTGAGATATCACCGAGATTGCCTATAGGAGTGGCGACGATAGAAAGCATCTTGTCCTGAGCGTAGCGAAGGAGTCAGCGGTCGCGTTGTTCGACGGAAAATTTTTCTTTCGGGATCTCGTACTTCTTCACGACTTCCGCGTTCTCCGGCGTGCGCCGGACGAAGACGAGGACGAAGTCGTCGACGAAGACCGGTGCCCACTCGGGGTCCTGAATCCGCCGGATCATGAACGCCTGTCCCCAGCGCGTCGCGTCGTGTCGGTAGAAGAAGATCACGTTGAAGTGACGCTGATTGTCGATGGTGTGCCATACCTTTTCGTCCATCTGCATCGGTAGGAGGATGTCGGTGAAGAAGTAGCCCGGGTATGCCTCGGGGCGGTTGTCGACGAACACCTGTTCATCGGGGTAGAGGCCGTAGGTCAGGAACCCGCCGATATCGTAGTTGTTGAAGATGGGCCCACGCAGGTGCTGTTCTTTGAAGAACGTGATCGAGCGCATGATGTTCGGTGCGACACCGAGGCCAATCGTGCGGAAGGTCATCACCCACATCGGTGGCGAAATGAGGAAGCTGACAATAAGCGCGCCGATAATTGCAGTGACCTGTGCGGGTTTTACCCATCGGCCGAAGAAGTCACGTAGGCGTACATCGCTCCATGCGAACGAGAGGGTAACGAGTGTTACGTAGGCAAAGATGGTGAAGTTTCTGATGGCGCCCCACGCGATGATCGACACGAAGATGGAGAGGATGAGGAGGGCGACGTCCGGTATCTCGCGGCGCTGCCAATCGCGGTACAGTCGCCAGATCCACGAGATGAAGAGGATGCAGAGATTGATGATGAGGTAGAGACCCGGCGGGTACATACCTTGGTCCAGGATGCGTAGCACTGGTTGGTTCTCGGCGACGGCGTATGCGTAGTTCTTGAAGATGAAGAGGGGATACACGGCGCCCTGCCAGCCGTTGGGGTTGAGGATTGCGAGGATGCACGAGACGGCGAGGGCGAGGCCGAGATACTTGGCGTAGTCCAATCGCTCACTCCGTTCTTCGGGGGTGCGCCACGCACGGATGAGTGCATCGACGATGAAGGCGCCGATCCACCCGATGCCGAGGAAGAAGTAGATGTGGAGGTTGACCCATGCGAGGATGAGGATGGGGAAGGCCGCAAACCATTTATGCGAGAGGCGGCCGGCTCTGGTTTCGAAGAGGATCCACAGGAAGATGCCGCTGAGGAGGTAGCTGAAGAGCTCCGGTCGGACCTCCGCGCGGCCGGCGAAGACAGGGATGACGGCGATTGCAGCGAGGGTCGTGAGCCAGAGCGTTCCGCGTTTCCATGCGAGGCGCATCCAGAGCACAGCCGTCATGAAGACGATGCTCATGCCGAAGATCGATACCGCGATGAAGCCATAGATCCTGCGGGCGAGTTCGAATAGCACGCCGCTACCCCAGTGGTGGTTCAGAAATGGGAAATCGGGGTGGGTGTAGGAGTACGCGTTCGTCGTTTGGATGATGCCGTGCTCTAAAAAGAGCTTTCCGTTCATGAGGTGACGGCCGAGGTCTGACGCCGTGAGGACGATCGGCTTCATCACCGCCACCATGAATGCGAACGCGAGGAAGCACACAAGTGCCCACTGGCCGATGAGAAGAAGACGTTTGTTCACCAGCATTTGTCGGAGCCATCGTAGCACGCTACGATGGCGCGCGTTCATGGCTACCAAGAAGACGCCTCCATCGGACCCAAAGGACGACGCGCAGAACTCGCAGCAGTCACTTTCTTCGGGGGACGGAACCGAGATGCTTTCATCGATTGGCCGCATCAAGCCCCGTCCCATCGTGAGCGAAATGGAGGAGAGCTACCTCGATTACGCGATGAGCGTCATCGTGTCGCGCGCCCTTCCGGATGCGCGTGACGGCATGAAGCCGGTCCATCGCCGCATCCTCTACGGTATGAGCGACCTCGGGCTTCGGTCTTCGGCGAAGTTCCGCAAATCTGCCCTCATCGTTGGTGACGTGATGGGTAAGTATCACCCGCACGGCGACTCCGCGATCTACGAATCTCTGGTCCGCATGGCCCAGGATTTCTCGATGCGCTACCCGCTCGTTCATGGCCAAGGGAACTTCGGTTCGATCGACGGCGACGGCGCCGCGGCCATGCGTTATACGGAGTCGAAAATGGCGAAGATCACGGATGAGATGCTCGCGGATATCGATAAAAACACCGTCGATTTCCGTCCGAACTACGATGCCTCTCGCAAGGAGCCTTCCGTTCTCCCGGCGAAGATCCCGAACCTTCTCTTGAACGGTTCCGTCGGTATCGCCGTCGGTATGGCAACGAACATCCCGCCGCACAACCTCAACGAAGTCGTCTCGGCAACACTCCATCTCCTCGAAGAGAAAGATGCGACGGTTCAAGACCTCCTGAAGTTCATCCAGGGCCCAGATTTTCCGACGGGCGGCATCGTGTACGACAAAGAAGTGATTAAACAGGCGTACCTCACGGGCCGTGGTAGCGTGGTCATGCGCGGCAAGGCGGAGATCGAAGAGATGGGCTCGTCCGGTCGCTATCACATCCGCATTTCCGAGATCCCTTACCAGGTGAATAAGTCGACTCTGATCGAGAAGATGGCCGAGCTCGTGAACGAGAAGGTGATCGTTGGTATCTCAGACATTCGCGACGAATCCGACCGCGAGGGTATCCGGATCGTGGTTGAGCTGAAGAAGGACAGCTACCCGCAGAAGATTCTCAATCAGCTCTACAAGCACACGGAACTCCAAACGAGCTTCGGTTACAACATGATCGCGCTCGCCGATGGCATTCAGCCGCGCCTCATGAACCTCCAGGAACTCCTGCAGGTCTTCATCGATCACCGCCGCATCGTCATTACGCGCCGCACGATCTACGAGCGCGACCTCGCGAAAGCCCGCGCGCACATCCTCGAGGGTCTCTCGATCGCGCTCGACCACATCGATGCCGTTATCAAGGTGAT
>CAYQJY010000062.1:0-6139 GCA_964418005.1 uncultured Candidatus Peribacteria bacterium | reverse complement strand
GGATCTCGCCTCATCATACTTCCTTCTGGCCATCCACGATGGTAGGCCTATTGCAGGGCTTCTGGGTGTGATTTGGCCTTCCACACTCTCACCCCCGCCCCCTCTCCCGGCGGGAGAGGGGTGGCGATCCGCCGGAGCGGAGAGCCGGGGTGAGGGTCGAGCAGGCATCTATTACTACGGAGCCTCAGACCATTCGAAGCGTCACCTCATGGCACCGTATCTGCTGCAATGGCACGCGATGAAGACGTGCAAGGCTGCAGGATGTACTCGGTACGACTTACTGGGTATTGAGCCTCCGACAAATGAACAGGCCATGAACCGGAGCGAAACGACTGGTTCATGGTGGGGGATTACGGATTTCAAGCGCAAGTTCGGAGGTAGCGTCGTCACGTATCCGCATGAGCAGATGATGGTGATACGACCAGTTGTGAAAATGGCACTGGAGATGAAGAGGAAAATCTTTGGGTAGGACGGATGCACTTCTCGATACCTGCCTACCGGCAGGCAGGCGCGCGCTCGAAGCGCGCTACTCGAAGTGACAAAGCTTGGTGACCGTACGCAACGGCAGACGTACGTGCTGTGTCAGTTCGAGTAGTCCGAGGGGAGCGAGGACGTATCGAGAACAATACCAAAAACCCCTCCCGGTAAGGGGAGGGGCTTTGGTTTGATCGCTTATGAAAGCGTATCAACTGTGAACGTACTAGCCGTTGTAGCTGGTGCCGTTGACAGTGGTGTCTGGGTACTCAACCCACTTGAAGACAGAGGCGCTCGTGATCGTAGCGTTGTCTTTGTCGACCCACGTGAGGTGCGAGTTACCAGATGTAACACCGAAGGCAGTGGCCTTTGGATCGTCAGTGAACGACTGCAACGAGACCTGGAGGGTCGACGTGCTGGAGTTACTGATCTTTCCGTTGACGACATCTGCTTCGAGGACGAACGTAATATCCGAACCTGGTTCGATCTCAGCGTTGACACTGGAGCGAGCGAGAACGCCGCCACAGTTCACCGTGACAGAAGAACCAGAGGTCGTTACGTGGCTAGCGAGACAGGTGTGCTTCACCGTCGGGTCAGCCTTGTTGTAAAGCTTGAAGTCCGAGGTAGCAGCAGCAGTCTGGTCACCGGCGCCAAGGAGGACGTTCGTGGCGTTGACGTTGAAGATAACACCGGAGAGCGTCCACTTGTTCGTACCGTTCTTCGTGTTATTGGCCGAAGCGGTAGCGAACTTGAACTGAGCGATCTGACGTGCGGAACCAGTCGGGATAGCGGTGCCGTTAGCGTTCGGATCGGCGTTCGTGATGGAAGTGACCTTGCTCAGAACGACCTGGTTGAATCCACCGGCAATCTTCACGTTTGCGGAAGTAGTGGCGGCGGCAAGACCGATGAACACCTCTCCTGACGGAGTGGAGTCACCGTTGTTGTTCGCGAGGTTGTTGCTGGACAGGAGACCGCGAGCGCGAACAGAACCCGTGGAGGTGCTGGCCGTCGGGTCAAGATTAACGATGATACCCGTACCAGTAATGGCACCATCAATGTCCGTGCGCATGCGTGCGCGGACCAAGATGTTCGTGTTGGAACCCTTCGGAACGATGAATTCCTGGTTTTCCATGCTGGCACACATTGAGCGGGCTGCAACAGCGTCCGTTCCGCATCCTGCAACGTTAGCAATAGCGAAAGGAGTCGTAGCGCCAACCTTGTACAGTTCGAGACGGTCAACGTTCGTAGCAAACGTGTTGCTACTGACGGCGCCGGATCCCGTGAAGACGAGGTCCGTCACATCGATGTCTTCGTACTCGGCGTGGAACTGCAGACGGAGGATCTCATCGGAGAGCGTTCCTCCGAGGAGCTGACGGCTGCGAACCGGCGTCGAGGACTTGGTGACGTAGAGGTCACCCTGAGACCTAAGCGTGTAGAGGGTGGCGTTCTGCATCGTGACCTGGATGTCTGAACTTGCAGAACCATTCGGTGCTGCATCGAACGGAGATGTCGTGTAGTACGTCGAGGTGCCGATGCTCTTTACACCGATACCAGAGAGAGACGTACCGTCGTTGACCTGCTCGGCCTGGATGAACGTAGCACCCGTATCAAACTGGATGCGGAGCTGCGTATCAGACGTGCCGAAGGAAGCAGCGATGTCAGCGTGAACCTCGAAGACGATAGACTTCTGCTTCGGGATGACGTAACCGCCGCCAGTCAACTTATCGAAGGTGATCTGGCTGCTCTGAGACGCAACACCCTTCTGGAGGATCGTGTCGACGACACCGTCGTCGTTCGTGTCCACCCAGATGGCGTAGTTGCTACCTGCAACGAGCGAGCTTGACGTCACAGACTCGAAGATCAAATCCGTGATGAGGAGATCAGAAGCCTCGGATGCACGAGCCTCGAAACGGAGGAGCGTGACGTTCTTGGCGTTCTTGACAGTCGTGTCGGACGTTGCGAGCTGCTTGCCCGTGATGGTCAGACCTGCCGTCTTGATTTCCTGGAAGTTACCCGTGATCGTTCCGCCTGGGCGATAGTCGCCGATGCGGTCGTTCGTGGAGACTCCCGTGATCTTCATTTGGTACGTCGTGACTGTGGAAGCGAAGAATCCACCCATTGTACAACCCGTAGTGTTTCCGATGAGGTTGTTAGAACTGAGCGTGTGCGTTGCCTCTCCACAGATGTGGATGCGGAACTTGTCACCGTTGGCTGGAGCAGAGAGTGAGCTCGTGCCCGAGTTGTCGATGAAGTTGACGCGGAATTCATATTTCTCTTTACCCTTCACGATGAAATCATCGAAACGGTAGACCTGGAATGCACCAGATGAAGTTTGCACTGAACCGTTCGGAACATCGGAAGCGTTGTCAGAGTCACCAGAACCCGTCAGGCGGACACCGGAGATGGTGCGACCCGTCGTCGTGTTGCGGAGCTCGACTTTCTCGAGAACTTCAGAAATATCGTCACCAGTGGACGGTGCACCGCGGACGGTGAAAGCCGCACCAGTGGACGTTGTACCCTGGACCAAGATGAAGAGGTTTTCGACATCGACATCTTCACCTCCGGTCTCGAACCAGACGTTTGCAATGACGGCATTCTTGTCCTTGCGCGTGTATTGCTGGGTCACAGGACCATCGATGGAGATCGTGAACTGACCAGCGTCGATCGTGACCGTGGCTGGGAGCGTGGACGTCTCAGTCGGGAGAGCGATGGACGAGCCGTAGAGCTGTCCGTTCACGCCGTAACCGTAGAGAGAACCAACAGCGAAGATGTCGCCCGTCTCATCGAAGTGAATCTTGATGTTCTTGGCGGCACCACCCTTGATATCAGCGATGAGGCTCATCGTGATCTTGTCGCCCTCGAGCACCGTGAACGGCGGATCGAAGACGAGGGTAGCGAAGTCACCAACCGTAGCGGCAACGGTCTTCGTGAGGACCGTACCGTCAGAGCGGCGGAGGACGATGTTCGTGAAGTCTCCATCGGAAGCCGTACCGTCGTTCTCGATAGTCATCGAGTAGAGGGTCTGGTCTTCAGCGGAGTTGACGTCAACTTCCCACTTACCGATGCTGGCAGCTTTGTCGCCAACTTCGATGCTGGAAGGAGTAACGGAGCGGTATGCGATGGACACGGTACCGGACGTAACAGCAGCCACGCGGAATGCCTTGCCCTTGAGCGGGAAGTTACCGGTGACAGACTTCGCGTTACTGACGATATCGGTCGGCAATTCGACCGTGAGTGAGTGCTCGGACGACGTTGTGGCAGACGTAGTCAGGTCTCCAGCGATCTGGAGGGTGACGGTCTTGCCAGCGGCGATGACGAGCGGAGTCGTGAAGCGGATCGTAGCAGTGTAGGACTGCGTGTCGATCGTGCGCTTGCGGGTCACGCGAGCACCGTCAACGACAGCGTATACACCAGAGAAATCTTCGCTTGCACCGAAACCTTCGTGGAGAACGGTGAGGTTCTCGAGAACGACGTCATCGGACGAAGCAGTGAGGTCAATGGACGTGAAGATGATGCCCTGAGCACCCTTTGGCACAGTGTCGCCAACTGGGTTCTTTGCAGAGAGCGTAGCTTCGAGAATTCCGTTTCCAAGCACGAGGCTGGTGTAGCCAGCGAACGTGGTGGAGTCGGAGAATTTCTTGCCATCAGTCGTCATCATATCGACGACGGTGACGGTGTACGTGTGACCAGCATCCATGGCCGTGCCGAGCGTGAGCTCAACCGTGTCCTTGGACGTCATGACCACAGAATCGATCGGGAGCTCCGGGGAGCCGGTGACCGTGTAGTTGCTCTTGTCCTTCGCAGCCGTCTCGTCGACGGAAACGTTGAACTGAACTTCGACAACCGTTGCAGATGTCGCAACAGCAGCCTTGACCTTGGGCGTAGAAATAACGGTCGTGCCGCAATCGGCGCCGTACGTCAGACCCTGATCGACGCGGTGCAACATGACCACCATTTCTGCGCGGTTCATGTTGTCGCTTGGGCGGACGCGGCCCGTGGAATCGTCACCCTGGAGGACGCAGTGATCTGCAGCCGTCTGGATGTCGGCCGTGTACCACTGGCCGGATGGGTTATCAACGAACTGAGGGGCAGAACCAGCCGCCTCGAGCCCGAAGGCGCGGACGATGATGGCAGCAGCCTCAGCGCGATTGATGTTGGCAGACGGACGAGCGTAGCATGGGTGCTTGCCGAAGCAAGAACCGTCACCACGGACCCATCCTTCTTTGCCGGCCTCCTCAAAGTACTTGTAGTACCAGGCGCCGGTGGCTACATCATCAAAGCTCGGAACAGCCGGAGCAGTGCTGATGACGCCGCCATTGAGCTCGACGACGAGCTTGACGAATTCAGCGCGGTTGGCGTTGTCCTGGCCGCGGAATTTCGTCTGTGTGCTGTCCAAGTAGCCGGCGTCCATAAAGGCGCTGACGGCGTCCTCGTACCACACACCCGCAGGGACATCGGAGTAAGCGGCAACTGCCGTCGCGACTTGCGAGAGCATGATTGCAGCTGCCGAGACACCCGCGAACATTTTCTTCAAACGAGAAATGTCCATATAGATAAGGTGTAGGGAAGTGAAAGAGAAATAAATGACACAGTGAGTTGTCAGAAGGCACAGAACCTATAACTGGTTCGGTTAGCCATCGGCGTATTAGGTGTCTTCCGAAAGGAAAACGTCTCCTTAATCATAAAGAGGGCATACGGATCGACGGCATTCTTCTCTTGGAGTGTTCATTGAGTGCACGATGTGAACTCCTCGCCAAAGGCGCGGAGGAACATGTGTGAGTCCCGACTTGTTCCATGAAATGGAAAGTGGGGTTGCCGATGTGACAATGAGCGTGCACGGATCAGTGTCGTGAGACGCGCCATTCCGACGCCACAAGAGCGAGGAAACAACCTGATCGGAGAGATGGTAGCGGCCTTGGCTTGCGTGATGCAAGAGACCGCACTCCTTCCCGTGCAACACAGGAAACGCGTTACTCCGACATTTGTTACAACATTCGGTATCATGGAAAGAGGCTTGTGAATGCCAAAACATGCTTGTTTCTGCGGAAAAGTCCGTCGTCGAATGATGAAATCGACAGAGCGAATAATGACGAATTATGTTGATCAAATATCGTGTTCATTGTGTACATATAGTGTGAGCCGCACACTCTTGTAGGTAAAAAGTTCGGTATTCTTCTCATATTGACATGTTTTCTTTTCATTTCAGACTATATTTGGCTTATAGAAGCCATAAACTGATATTTTTCCCAACGACCTTGAAGACAAGCTAGCCTGCTGCAAAACCTGTGGAAACGTTTATGCACATCGCAAACGAGAAAGTGCACAGTGATGTACGAGAAACGCGGCGTAAGAAAAAAACGGCCTGCAATGTTCATTTGGCATGTCGTTGTACGCTCCGGAGCCCACTCCGCTACTCGCAGTGCATGATTGTGCATCATTCAGAGAACGATGATTCGATAAACGAACGATACTCAGAGACTCAAGGCGCTAAGATTTTTCCTACCCGCGACTCACCATCCACTCCCCCACCCCGACTCGCTCCGCTCGTCACCCCTCCCCCGCCGGGGGAGGGGAAGGGAGTGGGGATCGTCAGCACAAAAAACACATGCTCAAAAAAACCAATGAAATCATCACGCAGCTTTTACCTACAACTTCTTCACGATCT
>CAYQJY010000061.1:0-6167 GCA_964418005.1 uncultured Candidatus Peribacteria bacterium | reverse complement strand
ACAAAGTGTTTGGACCGCGTGCAGTACGCGAGCTGAATCTGCGCATGAATGGTTTCGAGTTCTGCACCGAGATCGTTCGCGAATGTGTGCAGCGCAAATGGACGTATGCCGTGGTGCCGGTAAAAGTCATGTATTCGGAATATACGCTGGCGAAAGGCCAGTCGTTCGCGAACGGTGTGCGTACGGCTTTCAAGATTCTGCTACGATCCTTCCTACGATGACGCTCACGCCCTACCAGATCATTGTCCCCATCCTCTCGCTCATCGCGATGGTCTATGCGTGGAGCCTCTTCAAGCGCGATAAGAAGACGCTCTGGGAGGCGGCACTCTGGACGCTCTTCTGGGGTCTCATTGCCTGTGTCGCTCTCTTTCCGGGATTGTTGACCTATCTCACGATCGTGACCGGCATCCGCAGCCAGGTGAACGCCGTCATCGTCACCGCGATCGGCATTCTGATGTTCCTCGTGTTCTCGATCATCGTACGGTTGGAGGAGCTTTCCCAACGCTACGCCAAAATCATGCGCGTCCTCGCGATTCGGGATGCCGATCTTGATCATAAAAAGCAAAAATCCTCGTAATGCCACAGCCAAGGCGGGCTGCTGGCTATGTTGTTTCTAGCAGCACCCGTCCCCGGGTGCGGTATGCTGGTGCGGTGAAGACCATATTGTTAGTGACGCCCTATTGGCGCGAACAGCACCGGTGGATGGTCAGTGGCTATAAACTTGCCGATCTCTGGCAACGCCTGGGGTATCGCGTCGTGGTCGCATGCATGGGCAGTGAAACGAAGACGGAGAAGCCGTCAGACTCGTTGACGGTCTATTCCCGCAAAGACGTTTTTCTCAAGGACCCATGGAACTACGGCATCGCACTTGGGTTTGGTAGGTTCGTCGTGAAGCTCGCGAAAGAGACGAAGTCCGACGTGATCGTGGTGAACAAGCTCCTCTTCTGGTCGTCGCTGAGTGTGTTGTCGCTTCGACTGCGCGGTTACAGCGTCGTACAGATCACGGATGCCCTCGTAGGCATGACGTGGTGGCCCCGTGGGAAAATTCCGCAGGTGTGCGCTGCAATCTATGCCTGGACGCTTGGGTGGCTGCTCCTGAAGGTCGCAAAGACTGTCGTGTTCTTCCATCCACAACCGGGATCGCTCTTGCGGACCCTTGGAATCTCGGAAAAGTCGTGCGTGATTCCGACGGGTATCGACCCCACGCCGTACAAGCGCGAAGAGCATGATGGTGTGATGGTGACGTACGTCGGTCGGCTCGAGTCTGTGAAGGGCGTCGACGATTTCCTAGCAGCGATACGTCCGCTGCTCGGCGAGTTCCCGGAACTAAAAGCGCAAGTCGCTGGGTGGTATCCCGACATGCACCCGCTTGTCGAAGAGCATCGCAGTTACGTTGCATTCTTAGGCCTCCAGGATGACATCCCCTCACTCCTCGGTCGTACGGATATCTTTGTTCTTCCTAGCTATAGCGAAGGTCTATCGAATGCCTTAATGGAAGCGATGTCGTCCTCGTGCGCATGCATCGCGTCCGATGTCGGAGGGAACCGCTACCTCATCGAGAATGGTGTTTCGGGCCTTCTCTTCCCAGCAGGGGATCGCGAAGCGCTCAAGTCCCATATTCGCAGGCTGCTGCAGGACCCATCGAAGCGCACCGCGCTTGGGCACGCAGCAAGAAAACGAATCGATGAGGTGTTTAGTTGGGAGAAGGTGGGCAAGCAGTACGATGAGCTCTTCCGATCAGTCGTATGAAGAAGGTTGTGCTCTTCTCGGCATTCGTGAGTCCCATGCGTAGCGGGGCTGAGGCATGCGCGGAGGAGGTCGCGGCACGATTGCAACATCGGTTCGATATTACGATCATCGCTGCGCGCATGCGAAAGGATTTACCGGTGGACGATAGACTTCCTTCTGGTGTGAACGTGAAGCGTGTGGGGTTCGGATGGTGGATCGATAAGTGGCTGTATCCGATCCTGGCGCCATCGGCTGCCGCCGCGCTCCAGCCCGATATCATCCATGCCGTGCTGGAATCGTTCGCCGGCCTGGCGCTGATGTTCAGCAAGAACGTTTCGCCGAAGGCAAAGCGCATTCTCACGTGTCAGAGCACGAATACGACGCTGCTCCTGCGGCCCATGCACCACGCAGCCGATCGCATCACGGCGATCAGTTCCGTTCTCGTTGCTCGGGCGAAGAAGTTTGGATTCACGGCGACGCTCATTCCAAACGGCATCCGCGTGAAGGAACTACAATCATCGGAGGTTGAGCGCGTCCCAGGTCGCATTCTCTTCGTTGGCCGTCTTGAACTGATGAAGGGGGTGGATACATTGATTAAAGCGTTCGCGGTACTGCGCGAAAAGCATGCTTCAGCAACCCTCCGCATCGTTGGTGATGGTGCAGAACGAGCAAAATTGGAAAGAATTGCATCGGCAGTGAGTGGTGTGACGTTTGTTGGGCGTGTTGAGCACGATCAAATCGCCAAAGAGTATGCGGCTGCGGGAATTTTCTGCGGACTCTCTCGCAGTGAGGCACTCGGTAATGTCTTCCTCGAAGCACAGGCTGCCGGGTGCGCTGTCGTCGCGACGAACATCGGTGGAATTCCAGACATCGTGAAAGATGGTGAGACGGGAGTGCTCGTCGCGCCGAATAACGCTCCGGCTGCGGCGGAGGCACTGAAGCGATTATTGAACGACGAAGCGCTAAGGAAACGGCTTGGGGAAGCTGGGAGAGTGAACGCAGTCGCATACGACTGGGATGCGATCGCAGAGCGCTATGGAGCGCTCTATGACGCGTTAATTTGACATTGACTATAATTAATAATAGTTCAAAATTATTCTTGAGTCTGTCCTGTGAAACAAGGTAACAGGGGATAGGCCCTTGTTCGTTCACAGGACTGGCGTAGAGAAAGGAGGGCATTATGCCTCGAAGAGTTCAGATGTGGATGGAGCAGCAAGACATCGTTGCACTTGCGTTGAAAAACGATGTGCCGCACTGCGACTTCGGCGGTCACCAGGTACTTGTAAGGAATGTGAAGAAAGAAGTGCTCGCACGATTCCAGCACGTTTCGATCTATGACGATGCTAGTATCGCCTACGACGAAACGCTGCGCTTGGAGCGCGGCGGTAGCATTTTCCTCCCGGTGACGCCGCAAGGTCTCATCGGTATGCGGCAGGTCTGGCGGCCTCAAACGCGTGACCCCAACTACCGGGCGAACTTCCCGGAGGTCGATCTGTCCCAGCTTGGGCAGCTCACCTGGGACATCTGCGGTGGCTACGGCGACCCGGGCACGACGCCCGAGCAGGCTGCCCGCGGTGAGGCTGAGGAGGAGAGTCGATTCCCGGTCGTGGATATCGAGTATCTCGGAAAGTCGGTGATGAACCGCGGAAGCGATGGGCATTTCACCCATCTTTTCTGGGGCACGCTCGATACCGAGAAACCGACGATAACTGCCCGCGACATTCTTGAGAAGAACGCGGACAAGATGCGGTTCTTTACGCAGGGGGATGTCTACACGTTATTTACTCGGGGCGAGCTCTACGATCAGTGCATCATGAGCGCGCTGTGGGCATTTGGGAGGAAGTATCCCGGCCGCCTCGCGTAGAGAACGATCAACCGCGGCATCCGAACGGAATCGGATGCTGATCACGGGGCCACATTTTGTGGCCCTTTGAGTATGTCTACAGAATTGCCTCGATGATTGCACCGAGCATGATGATCGGATGGTGCAGTGCGAATTTCTTCACAGCGGAACTTCCGCCTCCGCCCGGTGTCTGTTCACCCTTTCGTGCTGCTTTCCACCGGACGATGTACCGCCGGATCATCTCAGCAAGTGTGTGACGAAGGGCAACGCGCGCGTTGTGGCGGTATTTTTGTGGCAGTAGGTTCACCGTCGACTCCATTGTCTCGAGGCGGTCGTAGATGCCTTTCCCCGCTGCGGCGTTCTGCGCGGAGGTGCCAATGGCGTGTACGCGAAACTTCCCAAGTGTGCGCGGTTCGAAGTACCAATCGCTCTTGGCGAGGCAGCGTGTCCAGTATTCGGCATCGAGGAACTGCGCCATTGTCGGGTGAAATGGTCCGACAGCCTTAACAAGGCTCCTGCGGAGCATTACAAAGCTCGGTTCGCCGATGGCGTTGGGCTTTAGGCCTCGGTCCATCCATTCAACCAATGTCGGAATGCCTTTGTGGACGCCGCCGTTCACGTGCTTCTCCACGAACTCTGTCACTTCGTCGTAGATTGCCTCCTTCGGCATATCGCCTTCGAAGAAATATGATCTGTTCGCTGATGCAAATCCGACAGAGGGATATGTATCGAGAATGTTGGAGAGCGTTTTGAGATATTCTGGTTCCCAGAGGTCATCGTAGAAGAGGTATGCGAGATACGGTGCTGTCGAATAGGGGATACATGCGTTCCAGTTCTCGCCGATCGTCCGTTGTACATCTCCTTGGACGAATTTCACACGTGGATCTGCAAGATACGCTGCAATTGGTCCACGCGCGTCGCCATCCCATGGTTGATTGTGAATGATACACTCCCAATCTGTCTCGGTTTGAGCAAAAAGCGATGCAAGTGCTTGCTGGAGGTACTCCGCCTTTGGTTTGTAGACCGGCATGAGGACCGAAATACGTGCCATGATTTAGGCTTTTGGAAGGGGTTTTCTACTCGAGGGGGATCCCGTCGGAGCAGGGCGCCCGCCATAGAGCCAGAAGTAGGTGAGTGCATCTTTGATGTGCGCGCGCCCCGTTCGTTTTTTCAGCATTTTCCATAAGCTTCCTCGCGAAAGGCGCGCATCGTTGTGAATGCAGCGTGCATCACGCAACTGCACAACGCGCATACCGTGTTTCCATGACTCGCGACACATCGTGATGTCGGACATGAACAGGAAATACCGCTCATCGTGGCCGCCCGTTGCCTCCAGGCACTTTCGCGTCATCAAAAACATCGCCCCGGTGATCCAGTCGACATCTTCTGCTTCGTGCGCGAAGGTTACATGTGCACTTCGGTGCACGTTTGGGTTCACGAGGCGTCGCCACACGAGTTCGAACATACTGGGCCATGGCCGCGCGCTATCCTGCTCGTGTCCGTCGGGGTAGATCAACCTCGGTGCCGCGATCCCAACATCAGGATTGCTCTTCATATAATGCAGGAGCTTCTCCATTGTGTCTTCATGGAGGGTAATGTCTGCATTCACCGTTGCGATGTAACGACCTGTCGATGCCTTGTATCCTTGGTTGTTGCCGTAGACGTACCCGTCGCGGGGTAACTCCATGAATGATACGGGTAAACCCTCAGCTGCGGACCGATCGACACGATCGTTGGCACTGTGCCCGCCGTTATTAATGCAGAAAATCTCCGTCTCCGCAGGGAGTCGTGTTTTTTGGAGGGCACGCAGGCATTGCGTCGCGTCCTGCGGCTTGTTCGTATGCAAAATGACGATCGAGAGTTCCATCCCGAGGAGTGTAACATGTGCGATCGGGGAATCCTTATTATAAGAAGGATTCGGCCAACGCCCTATCGGCTGCGGAATAATCTTCGTCGTACACGAATCCATACCCGCCACTACGTCCTACTATCCATGGACGAACGGCAAACCGGGCGAATGGGATTCCTTGCAAGGATCGGTAAAACTGACTTTCGATACTGTTATCCCAGTCATTCACATGAAGATACGCTCTAATGAGGTGTTCTTTGAAGAAGGACACGTCGCATTTATAGAACTGCGTCCAAACAGTCTGTTCGTTTTCGAAAGAGAACTTGGCTGAGGCTAATAGATTGCGTATGCCAATACGGAGGAGGGAAAAAATGTGTCGAATGACGTAGATCCAAGGGTATGTAAGTGCTTTATACATGGTCTGGCTAACGCTTTTTGGCATGAGATCCCCTGCGGGGGATGCGAAAACAACGGGATCATTCCTATGCAATGAACAGATTTCATCAAAGTTGCTCACGAACGTTCGACCGGTCACTTTGTAGAATCTGCAACCATCTTTCAGGAATTTACTGTGGGTGATTGCATATTGCAGAACCTCGCCTTCGGAATAACCCTTTCCACTGGTAAAAAAACGGGGGCTCTCTTGAAAGGAAAGAACTTCGATCTTTTTGTTGAGCTTCGCTGCATACTCCAAGATTCGAGAAAAATCGTACGTGGGCATCGTTCCATCGCAGATCACGATCGTCT
>CAYQJY010000060.1:0-6187 GCA_964418005.1 uncultured Candidatus Peribacteria bacterium | reverse complement strand
CGCAACCGCGAGTTTCAGGCCATCCTGCCGCTCCGCGGTAAGATCTTGAACGTCGAACAGGCGCGTCTCGATCGCATGCTCGCCAATAACGAAGTGAAGGCGCTCATCATCGCACTTGGGATCGGTATCGGTGACGTTAAGTACATGACGAAGCTGCGCTACCACCGCATCGTGATCATGACCGATGCCGACGTCGACGGCGCGCACATCCGCACGCTGCTCTTGACGCTCTTCTACCGCTATTTCCCCGAGTTGCTCGATAACGGACACCTCTACATCGCGCAGCCGCCGCTGTATAAGATGAACAAGGGCAAAGACACTCGCTATACGTTCTCGGATACGCAGAAGGCAGAGCTCCTGCAAGAATGGGGCGTGACGGACGACGAGCTCCAAGAAAATCCTGAAGAGCAGGAGGAGGGTGTCGAAGAAATGAGCGAAGAAGACGCGAAGATTTCTAAGAAGGGCAAGAAAGATCCCAAGGATGAACCGAAGAAGCAGAAGGTGAACATCCAGCGCTACAAGGGTCTTGGTGAAATGAATGCCGAGCAGCTCTGGGAGACGACGATGGATCCCGACAACCGCACGATGCTTCGTGTGACACAGGAAGACGCCGAGAAGGCGAATGCGATCTTCACGACGCTCATGGGCTCGGAAGTCGCCCCACGTCGTAAATTTATTCAAACCCATGCAAAGGGTGTGAAGAATTTGGATATTTGATGTCAGGTCTCGGTACGATTTCTACGTCAGTCCTCGGTACGATCCGACTTCGCCTGTGGGCTACGCCGGATCACTCGGCCTGACAATTTACTCTCCCGCATCCACGAACTGGCCCATTTTGTCGGTGATTGAGTACGTGTCGAGGCGCTCTTCGCCGAGGAGTTTCGTGATGGTCGGGAGCACGTTCTTGTAGGGGATTTCCTTCTGCTTCCCGGCCTGCATATCGCGGAGGATGATCGTCTTGTTCTTCACTTCCATCTTGCCGAGGAGCAGCGTATAACGCGCCTGGAACTTATCAGCCAAGCGCATCTGGCTCTTCAGGCTCGCTTCGCCGAGGGCGCCGAGCGTGTGGACACCGAGGTCGCGCAACTGCGTGATGAGCATCAGACACTCTTTCTTTGCCTCCGGTCCGAGCTGTGCGACAAAGACATCGATCTGGTCCTTGTCCGGTGGTTTTACGCCTGCCTCTTTCATTTGCCAGAGCATGCGTTCTATACCTGCTGCGAAGCCGACACCGGGGGTCGGGTGGCCACCGAGCAGCTCGATAAGTCCGTCGTAACGCCCACCACCACCAACCGCGTTCTGTGCACCGGTGGAAGCGTCCCAGAACTCGAAGACCGTTTGCGTGTAGTAGTCGAGACCGCGGACGAGATGCGAGTTTTCGACGTAGGGGATCTCGAGGGCATCGAGGTAACCGAGGAGTGTTCCGTGGTAGTCCTTCGATTCCTCGTCGAGGAATTGCGAGAGTGTCGGAGCGTTCTTCAGGAGGATTTGCGTATCTTCTTCCTTCGAATCGAGCAGGCGCCATGGGTTCGTGTTCAATCGGCTTCGATCGAGCTCAGGAAGGCTCCGCTCTTTGCCGACGAAGAAATCTTTGAGTGCTGATGCGAACGCTTTGCGATTCTCGGACGTGCCGATGTTATTCACCTGCAACTTCAAGCGATCCATGATCCGCAGATCCTGGAAGATCTTCGTCGCGCATTGAATGAGCTGTGCATCGAGTGATGCGTCTTTCAGTCCAATCACCTCGAGGTCGATCTGGTGGAACTGTCGGAAGCGCCCTTTCTGCGGTCGGTCATAGCGGAAGCACTGGCCGATGGCGTACAGCTCAACCGGCTGTGGCAGTTGTTGCATGCCGTGTTCGATGTACGCGCGGCAGATACCGGCCGTGAATTCAGGGCGAAGCGACATTCTGTCAGCTGGATCTTTGCCGACAACGTTAAAGAGCTCTTTCTCCACAATGTCGGTGTGGTCGCCGATGCCACGCTCGAAAATCGCCGTGTTCTCGAACATCGGCGGGTCAATGCGCTTGAAACCAGCCTGGCGCGCGCGGTGACGGACGGCCTTCTTAATGTACGTGAAGTACTGGTGGTCCTCGGGGAGGACATCGTTCGTGCCGCGGGGGGTGCGGAATTGGGGCTGAGACATCGCAAAAACAGGACCGGTACACTCTACCTGACACGTTGCAGTCGTTCAATGAGCACGTGTTGACGCATAAAAAAACCTCCCCACCGGAGGCTTCCGAGCCTACCTTCACACATTGAGATTTTAGGAGGCTGAACCTGTGGGTGGGGAGATTCGGGTCTTGCGACCCAGTCCCAATCGCTGACTCGGGTAAACCCGTTAAGCAATTGGGACGCGCACGATATCCCTTTTCTTCCAGTCTGCAAGGAAAAAATTGAGTACAATTTTTACTCATGTATTATTGGCTTATGAAGCGACTTTTTTGGCTCCTTCCACTGGCTCTCGCTGCCTGTTACAGCACCTGCCCGATGGGGTCGGACCCTGTCATGTGCCGCTATGACGACACCGTCGAAGAGACGACGGCCATCGTTCGACGAAAAGATCCCCGTGCTGCGCTCGCTCGATTGCGAACAATTTTGGAGCGTGAACCGGAGTTGGAATCGCTCTGTCATGGACTCGTGCATGAAATCGGACATGCAGCGTACGAGAAGGAGGGGTTTGATAAAGCGTTGTCATACGAAGACGATCTTTGTGGTTCGGGTTACATTCACGGCATCGTTGAAGTGCACCTCGATAACGTGCGCGACATCGTTGCGGTACTCCCGACAATTTGCAGGCCACAAGCGGCGAATTGTTTCCACGGCATTGGTCACGGACTGATGTACAAGCTGAAGAACGATCTTCCGCAGTCCGTCGACCTGTGCGGGACATTCGAGAAAGGTTTCCAGCGTATTCAATGTGCGGAGGGCGTTTTCATGGAAACCTACGATTCTGAGACACGGTTCCATGCGTCGGAATATCTCAACGAAGATGATCCGTTCTTTGCATGCCGCGGACTTGATGCAGTCAACGAAGGTGTGTGCGCGTTCTACGCGCCGCGCTACTACTTACGCATCCATCCACGAGCGTATGAAGCAGCGATCGATTGGTGTATTCACGACGTACCGGAAGGTCCACGCGATGCGTGCATCAAGGCGATAGGGGACACGGCGATGAAGCAAAACATCAACGATCCGCTGTTCGTCGAAGAGATCTGCATGGAGGCGCCTGAAAATCAGAGACATTTCTGCATCGAGGGATTGGTCAGCTATGCGATCGTCCACGAGGCGAAATCGAGTGCGGGTTCGGCTGTCTGTCCACAGCTACGCGAAGAGAATCGTGAAGCATGTGAAAAGATGGTCAAGGAAGCGCTTCCGTTCTATCCGGATTGACTTCTAGTCATTACTGGCAAAACCCGGTAGGATCCCCGGGCCGATTGTATTATGGCGATCGTAGCTCAGCTGGTTAGAGCATCTGGTTGTGGTCCAGAGGGTCGTGGGTTCGAATCCCATCGATCGCCCCATTCACCACTTATTTTGTCGTCGGTCCCGGGCTAATGTTCTCCGCCTTCACGAAGGCGATCGGCGGATCGTCGTCCTTCTTCTCGGGGGTTGCTGCAGGTGGGGCTTTCGGGGCTGGAGGCGTTGTCGGAGTAGGAGCGGGAGACGCAGGAGGCGTCGTGCCCTGCTGGAGCCAGTGCGGAAGGTTGTCGGGATTCGGTGTTGGCTGGAGAGGAGCGGGAGTTGCCTGTACAGGTTTTGGTCTGTCCGCCGTAGCCGAAGCGGAGGTGGGGGCTGGGGGTGGGACTGGTTTTGGCGCTGGAGGCGGCACGGGCTTCTCTGTGATAGCAGCTGGAGCGGGCTTCGGAGGTGCGACTGGAGTCGGAGGCGGTACGGGAACAGGCGTTGGAGCAGGAGTCGGAGCCGGAGCTGGAGCTGGAGCGGGTTGAGGCTTTGGTATTGGTGGAGGAACGGGCGCCGCCGGCTTCGGTGCAACAGGCGGTGGAACCGGAGCTGGGGCGGGCTTCGGCGTTGGCGGGGGCACCGGTGCTACAGGTTTTGGTGCAACAGACGGTGGCATGACAGGAGCTGGAGCAGGCTTCGGAGCGATTGGTGCTGCTGGTTGTACCGGCGTGCTCGGTGTCTTCGGCGTATCGGCCGCTAACCCCTTCTTCAGCCAGTCCGGAGCTTTGTCGGAAGCAACGGACAGCGGCGGTTCCTTGGGAGACGACGAAGCATTCATTTCGGCGTCGATAACCTTCTGTTGCCCGGATGCCGCTGGAGTTGGCTGCTTACTCTTAATGGCGAGCGGCGGAGGAGTTGCCCCTTTCTGCTGTACGACAGCGGTTTCCATTGATTCAAGCGTTTTCTCTAAGCGTCGGGAACGGCGGAGGAACGAAAGAAGCCAGACAATGAGGAGGCCAACGATGATCGATCCGACGAAGAGACCACCGATCATGAAAATGCGGCCCCAGTTGATCGAGGATTCTTCCGTTGGCTCTTCTGCAGGAGGAGTCTCTGGTTCATCGATGGGCGGAGTTTCAGGTTCGTCTACGGGTGGTTCTTCTGCGATGGTGACGGTGACCGTCGTCTCTGTTCGTCCAATGGTATTTCCCGTTTGAAGATCACGAAGTTGCAATTCAACCGTGTAGGTGCCGGACAAAGGATAGGTATAGACGGGATTGGTTTCTAGGCTGCGCTTCCCGTCGCCGAGACTCCACTCGTAGAGCAGTGGTGTGTCTTCCGGCACCGGCCGCGCGAGCTGTGGGGTGAAGCCAAACGTCGTCGCATCCACTTGGTTCGTCACAATAGTAATGGAGCTTGTCAGGACACCTTGGTTGCGCGCGGCATGTTCGCTGAGGATGGAGATCCGTTGCACGAGGGGTTGACCGCCTTGGGGGATGCCCGTGATGATCAGTTCATTGTGGCCAAGTGTCCTTGCGAACCAAATCCAGAGGGGTTTCCCGAATGCATGAAAATACGTTCCGGTGTTGTCGACGTCGTTTGCGGGGTTCGTGTCGTTATCACTATCGCGCGATGCGTCGAGGTCCAGTGCCAACGGGCTGATATCCGGTGTCAGTGGTGTCAGTTGCAGCAGTTGCTGCGCGTCGGACAGAATCACATTGCCGTTCGTATCCGGAGCGGGAACCGTACCGGCAAGTGATGCGCCGGTTCCCGCCGGAAAGACGGTGCTCAGGGCCTGATCGTCCTGCGGAAGAACGTTCAAGATGAACGTGCGCTGACGACGCTCACCCGTTGCCGTGAGAATCACTTCGGCACGAAGCGTGTAGGTCTTATCTTGGACGAACCGGTAGCGAAAAATCCGTTCACGACTTGCTTCGATGAACGTACGGTCCTGCGTCAGGATCCAAGAGGTTGTTGCGCCATCAGTTCCGGGATCTGCGATAATTTCAAACGTGTCGCCGACTCGAAGATCGACGGTTTCTTGAGTGCTCACGGGTACGGCCGGCACTGTTTCCTGTGGAGATGGCGATGCTTGGAATGGCTCGTCGAACTGTGCAAATGCATAGGGAGCACTCCACGTGAGCAGGAGTGACAGAAGCCCAGTAATTACGAACATTGATTTCATGCAGTTTGTCCTGCGAGGTAAACCGTCACGAGACCCACGATGACGCGGGCGAATAGAATGATGACGAGACCGATGAGCGTATAGAAGATGATTCTCTTTGCACGCTCTTTTTGCTCTTCGTTGCCGAGACTGACGATGAGGATGATGCCAGCGATGATGATCGTGATGACTGCAGCAAGTGCAAGGAACGAGAGAACGCTGAGAAGAATGCGGATGATCGTGGCACGAACATCGCCGTCGGGAAGGCCTGCAATACCACTCACAGAGTCCAAGCCGCCGAGAATACCAGGTCCATCGAAACAAGGGATTCCGGAACATTGGGCTGCACCGGATTCGACGAAGGATGTGAGGCCGGCAAGAGCCGAACTGAAACCCGGAATCAGACGAATCGAGCGTGTACGCATAGAGTGAAATGTTTCTCATTATGATAGCACAAATCGGCCTCCGGCGCTACCCTACCCGCATGCAATTCCGTGGACGACTTTTGGCTCTCCAGAGGCTTTTACGGAAAGAAGGATTGTCGACAGTGCTTGTGACGGATCCTGCAAACATTCTCTATCTCACAGGAGTGGATGCAAGCGAGGGTCTGCTCCTTGTC